>CAMLEL010000087.1 GCA_946478935.1 uncultured Armatimonadota bacterium | reverse complement strand
CGAACACTGCGTTGTTCCAAATGCCCACATTTCTCGCCGCCACCAAGGTGCGGATGCTGCGCGTAGAGCCATTAACGGTGGCGCCGGCTGAAATGTACGCGTAAGTTGCATCGACGTTTGGAACGATCTGACCCCAGCCCGCCGCGCTTCCGGTAAGAGGGGTGAGCACGGTTCCCAAGTCGTAGTTGGTGTCCACGAAATAGCCGTCGTGGAGCGGCAAATCCTTGAACCCCTGGGTAATCGTCCACTCCAGGCCCGCTTGTGCCGCCTCGAACGAGGACAGTGCCTTCTTTTCGTTTGTGGCACGTCCGAGGGAACCGATCGACAATGCCCCGACTCCGAGGCTCGCGGTTAGCAAGACCATCATGGTCAACAGCGCATATACGGAAACAGAACCTCTTGCTCTCCTCATTTGGTGTTCCTCACAACGGCGGTGGTCTTCATGCGCATATAGCGCTTATCGGTGATCACGTTTTGGGTGGTGATCAAGGTGATGGTGATTGCCCGGTAGCTCCCGATCGTCGTTAGCTGGAAGGGCACATATTGCTGGTCAAACTGAGTCGATCCGGTTTGCATATCCTTCGCAGAAAGACTTGAAATCAGCGTGATGTTTCCTGGCATCGATGTGAGTTTGCCGGTCGAAAAATCTACGTTGAAGCTCCTGGCAACTCCGTCGCTGACTACGGGATCGAGCAATTCCTTTTCACCGGTTAACGGGTCAACCGCGCCAAGTTTGGGAAGATTGTAGGTGATGGTCTTGCCGCTATTGGAAATGGTGACATTGATGGCTTGGCGCAGCGTTTCACTTACCCGCTTCAACGAGTTGGCGTTCTGGTTTGTGATATCCACGTCTGCGGAAGTCTTTTGAAAAGACTTGAGGCCGGTGATCATCAACGTCACCGATCCCAAAAGTACGGCCGACATGACGCCCATGCCGCTTAGAAGCTCTACGAGTGTAAATCCCCTCTTCATTTGTAAGCTCCGATAATCGTTCCTGACGTGAACGATTTGCTCTTGCCGGTAGTCGACTTCCAGTTGATGGTCGCAACGACGCGCGCCGAGCCGTTGGCCATGGTGGTAATCCGCATCACGCCCTGCCCATCGATTAGTGTCTTGCTGGGACTGTAGAGTGTCCCCTGATCCAGCGGAATGTTCGTAAAGCTGTATGGGGAGCCGGTGGAACCGTTGTCCACAAGATTCATCGCCTTGAGGGTGGTGACGTTCAAGTCACTTGGCTTGAGAAGCTGGACCTGTTCGAGCAGACGGGCAACCATCTGCGAAGCTTTTGTATCGTCCTTTGAGATGACGTGTGAACGATGGGTGACCACCGTAAGCGACAGGTAGGACAGGGTCGCGATCGTTAAAATGAAAATGCCGACCAAAGCATCAAGCAGAATCGACCCTTGCCTCACCCTCCTTGAAAATCTCTTCGCGCGCGTACTCATCAAGTGATGAGTTCCATATCGCGATCAGGAAGGCCATGCCGACCTGAGAATTCAGGTAATTCTACGAGGTTTCGATGGTCACTCTGAAGACGAACCGCGCATTGCCCAGAGCGATTTCGCTCCCGTCTTCCAGCGTCGCACTCTCGATTCTTTCAAAGTCGTCGCGAAGAACGAAAGTTCCGTTTGACGATCCGAGATCCGAGAGCATCCATTCACCATTTTCGTAGGTGATCTTTGCATGTTTGCGAGACACATAGGCAGCTTCTGGAAGCGAGCCAAGATCGACGTCGATCGGTCCAATTCCGGGATCAAAGCGACCAATGATTGCGGGGGGTTGGAAAGAGAATCGGTCCTCCGTCTCTACGCCTCCTCGCTTCACAGTCAACGTTCCGGCAACAACCTCCGCTGGCTGATCGCCAATTTCCTCCTGCGGATCCATAATGCCCGCCTCAGAAGGCAAATCCTGCTCCGACTCCACTGCTAAGTTCTGATCGTCTGACATTTCTGCAACCTGCTTTGATTGAATCATACCAATCGCTTTTGCATTGAGACTCGAGAGAACGGGGAATTCGTTCACGGCCAAGCTGGAATGGCCGGGTCAGCCTGCAAAACAAGCAATGCGAGGCCCGTCTCCAATGTGACCTCGATCACAGATGCGCTCGCTTCGTTTGAAACACTCGTGGCTCCAACCGGGGACAGGTCCGCTTGAGGAATCCACCGCACGCCTGACATTCGAACACCTCCGCTCGGCAGGAGCGGGATCAGTGAGATCCGCTGCCCGATCCGCGTCTCATTCACTCTAAGCTTTCCGGGTCGTACAAACCAACCCAGGCCATCACGAAGTATGAAACAAGGGTCCAGAACTGACTTGGCGAATGAGTGGATCGACGAAAGGACGTGGTCGAATCGATCTCCCTCCAATCCGGCTACCGCCAACGAAGCCGCCGCATGCTGGCGTGATAGGTACTCGACAAGTTTGTCGCAATCCGTCCTTTCGGCATCGTCATCCTGCATTCTCTCGATATCAGAATCCAGAATCTGGGGGTCCACCGAATCCATATCGCCAATGATAAGGCTGGGTTCGATGCCCGAAGACAAGAGTCTGTTCGCGGCACCGTCGGCAGCAAGAATCCATGCGGCTTGCTGCGCCCATGCCTCGATCGCGGCGATCGGTAGATCGGTGCCTGCGAGAACAGCGAGAACGGTTGAAGGCTGCACCTCTGGGATTTACCCGAGATCTGTAGGACTTGGTAGACACCAGTGTATAAGTATGAGAAAATCTAGCAATTTAAGCTTGATTGATTAGAAAAAACTCGGAAAAGAATATTAAATTACCATCATCTCCTCATATGTGGCTTAAATCCATTTATTTGCCCCAGGATGTCTTTGTGTGCGCTTTCCCAAGATATCGGAGCCGTGTATAATCCGAGTCCTCGGTTCCCCGAGGATCCCTTTTGCAGGCAAGCAATGAACGACCAGTATTCCCTAGAAGATTCCGATGAAAAAATCAAACTTGAAGCCGCTTGGAACCATGTCACAAAGAGGATCAGCTCGGAAATTCCGAGCCAGCACTTCGAACGCTTTATTCGTCCCCTGAAAGCTGTTTCACTGAGTTCATCAGCCGCTGTTATTTCGGCTCCCGGCAAGTTTGTGCACGAGTGGGTATCGGCTCGGAGCCTGAAAACGCTTGAAGCTTATCTTTCCGATGAAGTAGGGCGTCACATTAAGATCGATCTTGTCTGGGAGGCGAGGGAAAAGCCGACTGGGAGACCTGCTGAAACGCGCGTGGCTGCGCCCCTTGTCGAGGCGCCCACCAAGTTTCGACCTAACGATCGCTACACCTTCGAATCCTTCGTCGTGGGCCAAAGCAATCGGATGGCCCACGCGGGCGCAAGGGCAGTCGCGTCGCAACCTGGGACACGATACAATCCGCTGTTCATCTGCGGTCCAAGCGGTCTTGGCAAGACGCACCTCTTGCACGCAATCGCGCGGGAGGTGGCATTGGATGGCAAGACGCATGTCGCATACATCACCGCGCAGCAGTTCGCTGAAGACTTTGTGAATGCGCTGCAAAACAATCGGGTTGAAGCCTTCCGCAAGGCCCAGCGGAATGTCGAGCTGTGGCTCATCGATGATATTCAGTTCATCGCGGGCAAGGACAAGACCCAGGAAGAGATTTTCCACACCTACAATCACCTTTATTCGATGGGGAAGCAGATCGTCATCTGTGCCGACCGAGCACCACGTGAACTTCAGTTCATGGATGAACGGCTGCGAAGTCGACTGGAGGCAGGCTTGGTCACCGATATTCAGATGCCTGATACCGAAACCCGCTGCGCGATTATTCAGAGCAAGGCAAAGCAGGATCGAATCGAGTTGAACTACAACCTGGCTTTCTACCTCGCGGAGAGCGTGCCCGGAAACATCCGACAGCTCGAAGGCGCACTCAACAGGCTAGTCGTACAGTCCAGCGTGGAAGCGCGGCCGCTGGACTTGGCGCTTGCTGAGGCGATGGTTGAGAAGTATTACCGTGGAGCATTGGAGAAGCCCGGCGTGTCGGAGATTATCGAAGCCGTCAGCCACCAATTCCGGATTCCAATCGATGACATCAAGGGAACCTCGCGAAAGGCTCCTATTGTTGAGGCTCGCCATGTGGCAATCTTCATCACTCGTGAGATCACCGGCGACTCTTGGAAGCACATTGGTTCGCTGTTCGGCGGTCGAGACCACACTTCGATGATGCACGGCTACCAAAAGGTTCAGGAGTTGATGATCCACGACAAGAATTTGAAGACCGTCGTCAAATCGATGATTCGGAATCTCTATCCAAATATTTGAGATGAAGCTAGCGGAACTCACCTGGCCAGAAGTCGACGAGCTTTCGCGCGATATCGTGGTGGTGGTTCCAACAGGATCCCTGGAGCAGCACGGTCCGCACCTGCCGCTCTTCACTGATTCGATCTTGGCTACGGCAGTGGCCGAAGCAGCAGAATCGCAGATTGCCAGGGAAGTCCTGCTCACCCCAACGCTTTGGCTCGGAGCAAGCGCCCATCATCTCAAATTCGCGGGGAGTCTGAGCGCCAGTTTTGAAACCTATATGGGCGCCTTGCGGGACGTCGTCGAATCTCTCGCCCAACACGGTTTCCAACGATTTTTCATTCTCAATGGACACGGAGGAAATGAGTCTCCTAACGCGGTTGCGCTCCGCGTTCTCAAGCAGAAGTTTCCCAACTTGACCCTGGCTCATAGTGGGTACTACACCTTTGCTGCGAGCGAATCGGCCAAGAAGCTTAATGGTCCAGCCAAATCCATCCAACATGCCTGCGAAGCAGAGACCAGTTTAATGCTCCATGTCCGCCCCGACTTGGTCCGCGTTGACAAGATTCGCGACGATGGCCTGCGCTGCGACCCCCCAATCCAAGGTCTGATTACGCACTTTGATGAGATCACCGAGCACGGATCGTTGGGTTACGCCACCCACGCGAGGGCGGAAACGGGAGAGGCGATTTTTTCGGCTGCGGTCGAGGGTGTCATCGCGAACATCAAAGCGATTGCTTCGGGCCACGTCTTTTTGGGCCCCTGAGGTAACGTCCTTTCACCGCGTCAGCCTTGACGCGCTCAGGAGATCAATGCGCCCGTACCTTGCAACTATCGTCACGCTCGCTCTTTCAACAACCGTCCTTGCCCAAAACCGCGAAGGCGGCACCTACCTAGGAGGAAAGGTCGGGCTTTACATGCCTTCAGACGGGGAAATGCGAGACATCTTCGGATCATCGATTGTGGTCTTTGGCGTTTCTGTCGACGATTTTTCCAAGCAAGCGGACAAGTGGCGGCTGACGGCAGATTTCGACTTCATCAGCGGCAGTGACGGCAGCGACAAGTTTTTTGCTGCACCCGTTACGGCTTCGGTTGGAAGAGTCTTTGGATCCCCGAAT
Organism: uncultured Armatimonadota bacterium; assembly: GCA_946478935.1. Next base: position 2,878 of record CAMLEL010000087.1, on the reverse strand, counting down.
GATCAAGCGCGACCCTTTGTTCGATTTGGAGTGGGCGCAGCCTATTTCGACTACAGCATCACACGGCCAAGTACCGGTGAGCGGTTTTCCTCCAAGCGGATCGGATTTGGCGCCGATGCCGAAGTTGGCCTTTTCCTGGGTGACCGAATCCGGATCGCCGCCAAATATGTCATGTTCTCCAAAGTCGATGACTTCGACTTCAGCGGACTGCAGTTGACGGCCACTTACAACGTTTTGAAGTTCTAGCCCAACGCCTCAATAGGATCAAACCCTTTACGCCAGGTCAAAAGAGTCGTTCAATATAGGAGCGCATGGCGAAAGGCCTTGAAACACTCGAACCAGCAGCTGAGGGAGCCGTTCTCGTTGTCGTCAATGAAGACGAGAGCGAAGATGCGATCGTAGAAAACGAACTGGAGGGACTTTGTGAAGCGGCAGGGGTGGAACCCCTGGCGACGATTCGCCAGCGTCTGGATCGACCCTACAAAGGCACTTATGTGGGTACCGGCAAGGTTGGGGAGATTGCCGAACTTGCCAACGAGGTCAAGGCGGATTTGGTGCTCATCGATGGAGAGGTGAGCGGCATTCAGCAGCGCAACCTTGAAGAAGCATTCAATCGCAAGGTGATCGACCGAACGCAACTGATCTTGGATATATTCGCTCGTCGGGCTCGAACCAAGGAAGGAATGCTGCAAGTCGAGTTGGCTCAGCTCACTTACATGATGCCCAAGCTAATGTCCGTCTACACGAAATTCGAAAGACAAAAGGGCGGCATTGGAATGAGGGGCCCGGGTGAAACCAAACTCGAGTCGGACCGCCGCTTGGTGCGAGACCGGATCGCGCGGCTTCGTCATGAGATTGAAGATGTTAAGCGAGTTCGCGACCAGCAAAGGGCGAGTCGCCGCAAACATCCCTTTCCATTCGCTTCGATTGTGGGCTATACCAGTGCCGGCAAATCCACCTTGATGAATCGATTGGCTGGCACAGAATTGCTGGCCGATGCCATGCCGTTCGCCACGCTCGACCCGACTACAAGGAAGGTTGACCTGCCAGACGGATATTCCCTCTTTCTGACTGACACCGTCGGATTTATTCGAAACCTTCCCACACACTTGGTCGCGGCTTTTCGATCGACGTTGGAAGAAGTAACCTTTTCGGACTTCATCATCCACCTGATCGACGTCAGCACGCCAGCTTGGGAGTCTCAGCGAGATGCGGTGCTGGAGACTCTGGTTCAACTAGACGCCTCCGACAAGCCAACCCTCACGGTCTTCAACAAGATCGATGCGATGCCCGACCCACATCTGGCGACCGAACTGGTCGCAGAATGGCCCAATTCCGTTGCAATCAGCGCCAGTACAGGAAGGGGAATCCCGGACTTACTCAACGCAATCCGAAACCAGGTTCAAGATCTGCTGGGTTTTATTACCGCGCTCGTTCCGTACTCTGAGTCTGGGCTAGTACAGGATTGCTACGATTTCGGACGGGTCCACAAGGTCGATTACCGAGATGAGGGGATCTTTGTGGAGGCCGAGCTTGTGGCCGAAATGAGGCAAAAACTTGCTCGGTATTCCGTAGAGCCATGAACTTGGGCGAGTGGATCCGATCTGCGAGTCATCGACTCGATCATGCCGGTATCGATAGCGGGACGTTAGAAGCTCAGCTATTGGCGGCCCACCTGTTTCGCCGGGAGCGAACCTGGGTCATCGCTCACCCTGAATCCGAGGTAGACGAACTGGCTGCCGAAGCTCTGCTCCAGCGCCGGGAATCGCGTGAGCCGCTGGCATACATCTTGGGGTGGCGCGAATTTTTTGGCCGCCGATTCGAGGTTGGACCGGGCGTGTTGATTCCTCGTCAAGAGACCGAGCACTTGCTCGAAGCGGCGTTGACCCTAACGCACCATGGACCTGTATTGGACTTGGGGACAGGCAGTGGCTGCATTGCGATTTCACTCAAGCTTGAGAAACCCGATGTCGAGGTTTGGGCAAGCGATGTTTCTCGAAGGGCGCTGAACATAGCACAGCGAAACGCGGAGCTTCATGGATCTGACGTTAGATTCATAGAATCAGATGTATTTACGAGTTTTCCAGAGATTCGCTTTGAAAGCATCATTACCAACCCCCCCTATATTGCCGATGCCGAGGCGCTGATGCCGGAAGTCGCGCTTCACGAACCGTCATCAGCTCTCTTTGCCGGACCAACCGGATTGGAGTTCTATGAACGGCTGGCCAGCGACGCACCAACATTTTTGGAACCGGGAGGGAAGATCGCAATGGAAATCGGAGTCAATCAAGCCGAAGCGGTTAAAGATGTGTTCACGCGGCAAGGCTGGCGGCCGGATTGGATGACCGCTGACCTCGCCGGGATCGACCGGGTCGTCGTGTTTACGAGACCCCGTGATTCGGTCCTGTCATAATCCAATCAATGGAAATCGTCGTTCCAGACGAATTTAAGTACCTTTACGTCCAGAATGAGGATCGGCCGGTTGTCAAAATCCCTGATCCCGTGCTCAGGCAGAAGGCGCAACCTATTACCAAGATCGCACGCAAGCATTCATTGCTCGTGGATAGCTTGACGCGTGCGATGCAACTAGCCCATGGAGTTGGAATCGCCGCACCCCAACTTGGCGTGTCCACTCGCATTTTTGTCATGGCGCCCGAGGGCATTCGACCGACGGCATTCATCAATCCGGTCATCATCGAGGCGGAGGGCGAGCAGGTCGGTCAAGAGGGATGCCTCTCAATTCCAGGTCTATATGGGGACGTGACTCGAGCCGAATACGTCAAGGTCGAAGCTTACGACCGCAAGGGCCGACCCTATGTCTATGAACTGGAGGGCGTGCAGGCGAGGGTGGCACAGCACGAGATTGACCATTTGGATG
>CAMLEL010000086.1 GCA_946478935.1 uncultured Armatimonadota bacterium | reverse complement strand
GGCCGGAGATTTTCTTCGGCGAGGCGACGGACCGGCAGTCCATTCGGGGTCGCGCACTCTTGAGCAATCTGCCAGACCTACAAAGGAAGCGACTTCCGTCAGGCGCGTTGGAAGTAAGGATTTGGGAGGGATTCGGACTGACCTATCTCGAAGGTTATCGGTTCCGGCGCGAGAATGGCCGGTGGCGCGGCTGGTGGATCCAGCCGGCGCTGGAAAACCGGGCCACATGGAAAGCCAAGAGCTATTTGATGGAATTCAAGCCGCCGCAGCAAGGATGGGAGTCCCTCTGGAATGACCTCTCCAAGAGGAATATTGCCGCCCTGCCCGATTTTGATTCGCTCCCCGGTCCCAAGGCTACGGTTCTCGATGGCGTCTGCTACGTGGTCGAATATGTGACGCCAGGAACCTATCGCACCTACATGTACAACAACCCCCAATCCCAAACGGGTAAGTGGCCGGAACTTACGAATCTGCGCGCGATTGTGCTGGCCATTCACGATGCATTCCGAGATCAGACGATTCGGTAGGTCCCTACTTGGTTTGAATAATCAGCTTTGGCCGGTACTCAGCCTTCTCGTAGTCTTTTGAGAAGAACTTGTACGTTGCCCGGTTGCCAACCGCAGACGGATCGAGAGTCGACGTGAGAGCGATCAGAAACGGGTCGCCAGATTTGAGAAAGCGATCCAGTTTTGCCGGTCCCTTTGAAAGGTCGATTTCAAACTTGATCGGTTTTCCGGACTCAATTTTGGCGGGTGCGAAGGTGCCGAACCGGTTGTCCTGACCGGATTTTGGAAATACCTTCTTTGCAAATCCATATTCCCAACCCTTCTCGCTAAAATTCTCACTTAGTACCCGTGCTTCCAACGGAGCCTTTTTGGCGTCATCGGCAGTCCAGGCCGGATCTGGTGTGTGGATCAAAACGAGGGTTGCGTTGGTGACTGTGACGCCTTTGGGCAGCTTCGAGCCATCGAAGCGAAGGAAGCTATAGCCAAACGATTCGGCAGAAGCAGGATCGCCTGCAACCGAGATTCCATCGGTCCCCCAAACCCTCAGATACTCATCGGTCTGCGGGTCCCCCGCATGCGGATAGACCCATACATCATCGGTTGGGTAGAGCTCAATGGGAGCCTGAATCCCCAAAACGATGGCGGCGAGCGCGGTAATCATAATCCGTATTTTACGGTCCGCGATTGACTTTCGTTGGATGACAAGTGCGGATTGTTTGCTTGACCTATCGGACGGGTCCCAGATTGGGCAAGGGCAGGTTGACTATGCGTCGATCAAAATAGAACTGTGAACCACGCCCTGCGAGTCCTGGAATATCCGGTAATCCGGGAACGACTTGCCGCACTCTGCGACATGTCGATCGCTGCTGGGTGGGCGGCTGAGCTTGCTCCCGCCATGGAGAACGCGGAAGTCGAACGGCTGTTGGCAGAGACGACTGAAGCCCACGACCTGATCGCCAGGCATTCCGTACCCTCCCTCGGACCGGTGCGAGACCTTCGCGCAAACCTTCAGCGAATCGAAAAAGGTGGGGTCGGGAGCGGGGAAGAACTGTTCGCAATTGCCGATGCGATGTCGTCGATGCGAGCGATGAGGACGCTGATGACGCCGATTAAAGGTGACTATGAACGGTTGTGGACACGAGCAGAAGCCGCGCCCGATCACGTTCGGCTGGAGCAGGTGATTTTTGACAGCGTGGAACCCAACGGGGATGTCAAGGATGCGGCGAGTCCTGCGTTGGCGGCGATCCGGCAAAAGAAGCGCACGATGACGTCAAGGATCCTGGAGGCGATCCAGGCTTACACATCAGGTAGTCGGCGAGACTTGCTTTCCGATCCGATCTACACGGTTCGAGATGGCCGATACGTGATCCCGTTGAAGGCGGAAAACAAGGGAAAGATTCGTGGGATCGTGCATGACACGAGTGGCAGCGGACAGACGATCTATCTGGAGCCTGAGGACGTATTGCAACTGGGCAACAAGCTTCGTGAGGCGGAGGCTGCCGAGCGGGAAGAGTCCCTCAAAGTACTGGCGGAACTGAGTTCCAAGGTGGGGGCAGTCGCTCCCGAGGTATCGCACGGGATTGAGAAGATCGCGGACCTTGACCTGATTTTGGCGAAGGCACGCTTGGCCTTCGAGATGAAGGCGACACCGGCTCGCAAAGGCGACGATCATAGCTTGTCGGTTCAGGGGGCACGGCATCCGCTGCTTGATCCAACGACCGCTGTTGCATTGGATCTCGCGGTCGGCGGTCGACATGGGAACATCCTGATTACGGGTCCTAACACAGGCGGAAAGACGGTCGCGATCAAAACGATCGGCCTTTTTGTGGCAATGCTTCAGTCCGGAATTTTCGTTCCTGCGGTCGATGTTAGGTTTGGTCCCTTCACTCAGATTTGGGCGGATATTGGCGATGAGCAAAGCCTGCAACAATCGCTGTCAACCTTCAGCGGCCATATTAAAAACATCGCCGAGGCGCTGAAGAATCTGCGACGCGGTGCGATCGTTCTGTTGGACGAAGTTGGGGCGGGTACCGATCCTGCCGAGGGCGCCTCACTCGCACGAGCGATTCTATTGGCAATGCGGGCCAAAGGAGCGACAATCCTTGCGAGTACCCACTACGGAGAGTTGAAGGCTTTTGCTTACTCGACTGAGGGATTTGCAAATGCAGCCATGGAGTTTGACGCCAAGTCTCTGAAACCGACCTACAAGCTGATCATGGGTGCGCCGGGCGCAAGTCATGCCCTCAAAATCGCTGAGCGGTACGGCATTCCCACGGCTGTGGTGGAGGAGGCCAAGGAAGGACTTGGCACGCAACACCTCGATTTGGCCGCAATGCTCGAACAATTGGAACGGTCGCAAAAGCAGGCGAGGATTGCACAGGGTGAGGCCGATCGCCGGGTGGCGGAGTTAAAGAGCCGGGAAAAAGTGGTGGCGCAAAAGCTCGCTGACGCGGATGAGATTCGAAGAACCGCAAATCAGCGAGCGCAAGGGGTTGTGGAGGAAGCTCTGAGGCAGATCCGCCTGGAGGCCGCAGAGATATTTGAGGACCTCAAACGCTCGTCAACTGATCAGAAAGCGGTGGATGCTGCCCGGGGACGGCTCAAGAGTCTGCAAGAAGTGGGTCAGGACTTCGCACAGGAGTTCCGAAAGCAAGGCAGTCGGGAGGAGGCGCCACGGACTCCAGATAACCTAAAAGCCGGCGACTCAGTGCGGATTGCCGGATATCCCCAAGCCGGAGTACTGCTTGCCGATCCGAAGGATGGCAAAGCGCAGGTGCAGATTGGGCCGCTCAAGATGACGGTGAAGGTCGCAGAATTGGTCAGCGCGAATGTCGAGGTGCCCAAATCCAAGGCGCGACCGAATCTGGGACTGACGCGAGCACAGGCTGCCACAACAGAAATCCACCTGCGCGGTTCGCGGGCCGAAGATGCGATGGAGGAACTCGACCGATTCTTGGACGATGCCGTCCTCGCCGGGCTGCCGAGTGTGCGGATTGTGCATGGAAAAGGTGAAGGAATTTTGCGGCAGCTCACTCGACAGCGGCTGCAGCAAAACCGAAACGTCAAAGCCTACAGAGACGGTGAACCCGGCGAGGGCGGGGCGGGTGTAACCGTCGCCACGTTCAAGTAGCTTGGAGGCGCCGAGCAGATTCGAACTGCTGAATGAGGGATTTGCAGTCCCTTCCCTTGGCCGCTTGGGTACGGCGCCGAAATCTAGGCTCGTCCGGCGGCTTTGTTGTAGACCGATTCGAATTGCCGGACCATTTCGCCGATCGTGAATTTCTGCTCGACGAGTTTGCGGCCGTTTGCGCCCATCTCTTCGCGCACGTCGTCGTTTGAAAGCAGATAGCTCACGGCTTCGGCAATCTCATCGGGTCGCAGGTCGACGAGAATGCCCGTCTTTCCGTGACGGACCACTTCGGGAAGTCCACCAACCCGGGTGGCCACCACGGCCTTGCTGCGTGCCATCGCTTCGAGGGCGGCGATTCCAAAAGTTTCGATGTGCGAGGGCATGGTGCTCATCGTAAACGAATCGAGCAGCCTGGGAACGTCGTGGCGGATTCCGGTCAGGGTGACCCGATCTTGGATACCGGCGGATCGGATGGCGTCGTCGAATTCAGCTGCGAATGGCTGCTCGACACGGCCGACAAACATCATATGTGCCTCAGGATGCTCCTTTCGAACATCCTTCATGGCTTCGACCATCTCAAGGTGCCCTTTCTCTTTGCAGACTCTGCCGACCAGGCCGATCAGGCGTCGACTCCGTGGAATTTGGAATTCATCCAGTACCGCGCTTCTATCCGAAGGAGCAAAGTCGACGAAATCGGTTCCGTTGTAGACCGTGTCCACGAACTTGTCCGGTACGCCTTTTCCATGAAGCATTCCTCGGACAAAGTTAGAAACGGCTACGAGTCGATTTGTGCCTCGGGCCAGTCGTTTGTAGATCTGGTCATTATTGGCGATGTGGACACTGGTCACGACCGGCGTTCGGGAGAGCATGCTGGCCGCGTGGCCGATATAGGCGGACCGGGTCAGGTGGGTGTGAATGACGTCCACTTTGTGTTTGCGCGCCTGGTGCATCAGGTACAGCATCGTGCGGTACCAGCCCGTGCCCTTCATGTTGGAAATCTTGAAGGGGATCTGGGAGTCTTCCAATACGGTCGGGAGCCAACCTTTGGAGGGGCAAACCACTTTGACGAAGTGGCCGTGCTCTTGAAGCTTTCGGGAAAGGTGTAGGACGTGGCGCTCAGCGCCGGACGTCGCAGAACTTGAAATAATTTGCAGAATCCTTAACTGCGACGGACTTTCCAACTCAACCTCACGCATCCTGCGTCCAATGAAATATTACCAGACGACCCTTTTATGCAACGAATCGGACCTAGTGCAACGTTTCGGTCCCTCCAAAAGCATAGGACCAGCGTGTAAAACATAGTAAGCCATGTTGGACAAATCTGCGACGGATGAAGAACACGAACCGTCGCAAACAAAAGCTTCGGGCAAATTCCGAAGCGTTTTCCGACATCGCGACTTTCGCTTACTCTGGGGTGGAGCGTTCGTCTCCTTCTCCGGCTCTTGGATTCAAACCATAGCCCAGCAGTATCTGGTCTATGAAATGACGCACAGCTATGCGCTCTTGAGCTATGTGGCGGCGGCCAATATGCTGCCCACCACGATTCTGGGGCCATTTTTGGGGTCGGTCACGGACATGTTCGACCGACGCAAGCTGCTCGTCGTTTGCCAAACCATCTTCTCCCTTTGCGCACTTTTCTTGGCGGCGGCGACCTACTACCAGTTCGTCGAGTATTGGCACATTGTGGTGGTCGCACTGATCTCGGGCGTGACCGGCGTCGTTGAGATTCCGACTCGTCAATCGATCATCAGTAGGGTGGTGCCACCTGCCGACCTACCGAACGCCATTCCGCTCAATGCCTTGACCTTCAATATTGCACGTCCGCTGGGTTCGGCCATTGGTGGCGTCCTCTTGGCCGGGATTGGTGTTCCTGCATGCTACTTGGTGAACGGCCTAACCTTTTCTGCGCTGATCTTCAGCGCGCTGGCCATTCGCGCCGACCTATCTGCGACTGCGCGCGAGCCTCAACCCATTTGGGACCTGGTGTCTGAGGGCGCACTCTACACTTTCCGGGAACCGCGCCTACGGGCGCTTTTGATCGCAGAAGGAATGGTTTCGATCTTTGGGTTGTTTTACATGACCCAGACTGCCGCCATTGCGAGCGATATGCTTTCGCGCCCAAAAGACTTGGGTCTGCTTCTGGTAGCTCAAGGTTTCGGATCGATTTCGGCGTTGGTGCTGGTCCTTGCGATGAGTCACCTTCGGATCAAGGGCTTGCTAATTCGAATCGCAGTCGCGTGGATCGGCGCCATGTTGATCGCCCTTGGATTCGCCCGCACATTGTGGGTTGCGATGCCGATCTATTTTATGCTCGGGATGGTCAGCGTCACCATTTTCAACACCGTCAACACGCTCTTTCAAACGCTGGCGCCTGACCGCCTGCGTGGGCGTGTGATTTCGATGCACAACTGGGCATTGGGTGGTTTGGGATTTGTGGGCGCAATTTTGCTTGGCTCCTTTGCTTCAAGGTTCACTCTTCCTTTGGCTATTCAAGCTGGCGGCACCGTGGTTTTACTGACGGCCGGCTACCTGTACTTCACCCGCGCGAATCTTGAAGGAGTTTAGAAAGAAAGGGCCACCTGCTCGGCTGCTTCTGCGAGCGAGGTGGCTGAGATCCCTTTGCGGACCTCGGTATGGACTCGCGGGAGCAAGTCCATGTTCCGTGGTCCCAAAACTGGGCCTAGTCGTCGATTTCGTCTTCGAGCTTGACCTTGAAGGCAGTTAGTACCGTGCCATTCCAGTTCCCCTCGACCTCAATGATGTGGCCCGGAGTTCCGGTGATGGCGGCGAAGAATGTAGCCCGATCGATGTCTGGATCGCCGCCGCTCAGGGGTCGATAGACCGTTGAATCGGTGGTGACCACGTCGATCAGCGTGCCCGGAGCGACGTTGATTCCGCTGAATGCGCTTGCCTGCACCTTGAACGTGAAGAGCGTGGCATCCACTGAGGAGCTGGCGCCAGTTACTTCGGCGTTGTCCTCATCGTCATCGTCATCCTCGAACTTGACCTTGACGGCCGTCAGAGTGTTCGTTCCAGAGTCATATGTACCTTCCACCTCGACTTCGTTGCCGGTTTCAAGGATCGCAAAGAACTCCTCTTTGGTCACCGTGTTTCCAGCGCCATTGCGATAGGTTGTCGAGACATTGGTCACAACGTGGATGGGATCGCCCGTTGGGAGGAAGTTATCCGCATCGTCGACTGAAAGGTCGAACGTACCGGCGGTAGCATCGATGTTTGAAACATCTCCGCGAGCCTCATCTTCGTCCTCATCGTCGTCGTCTCCGGTGATCTTCACCTTCTCCGCAATGAGCTTGTTCAGAGTCACATCGAAGTGGCCGCGGACGACGACATGCTCGCCGCTCACAAGAACCGGGTTTCCGTCCCCGCCGGATCGGTGGATCTCGGTGTCCGCATTGAGCTGGACTTCAACGGTATGGTTTCCACGCAACAGCGTGAACGTCTGATTGGGAGCCGTACCGCTCAGGTTGGTAATGGTGCCCGGATAGTTTTCTCGCTCATGGCGCGAGTCATCGTTCAACCCATTGTCGAACGCCACAGCTTTGATGTTGGCTCCTGTAACCTGAGTTCCGTTATCGTTCCAGGTAGCCAGGTCGAAGTCGATGACGAGATCGTCATTTCCTGGCCCGAATTCACGAGCGGGGAAGTTCGCGGTCAAGGTTTTCTCGCCGTTCACCGATCCTTCGAAGGTTCTTGCCAATCCGGTACTGGAGCCGGTCGTGAACAAGTTGACATCATCATCCAAGGTCACAGTAACGGAGTCGTACTGGCCTGAAAGGCCATCGTCCCGAACCAGGAACTTGAAGCGCTTGCCTTGGGCATCACTCAAAGACCGTAGGTCGACCGTGACGCCTGTCGTGCTATTGAAGACGACGTCGCTCCCGCCCCCAACCTGACCCAGAGTCACTTGTTTGACTGTGACCCATACGTGGTCATAGCCCGCGTTTAAATCGTCGGTGAGGAACAAATTGGCGCTATCGTTCCCATTTGAACCTCCTCCTCCTCCCCCGCCACCACAACCGAACGCGGCGATTGCCACGATGCCAAGCAGCGACTTGCAAATTCGATTCATATCGCTAATACCTCCTAACACTCATGTTGGACGACCACCTTGACTGAGTTGGGTCATGGGCCGATTGTTATAGGTTAATGACAGATTCTTCAACGCGATGTCCTTGTTTTAACCTACAATCCCCAATCGCCTATCCGGTCTACTGCGTCGTTGTCTGCTTGGTACACTGCAACCATGTCCCGTCAAGACGTCGACGAGTGGCTCTGGCAGATTGGGAATGAGCTTCAGCGGTTGAGCGAAGAAATGGTCCGCACCCGGCCTGCCGTCGCCATGGGTAAGGGTTGGGAGCCCAGAGTCGACATTTTGGAGGACGCGAATCGCATCTTGGTCAAGGTCGAGATCGCTGGCGTGCGAGGTGAGGATATCCACCTAATGTACATGCCGGAGAGGCACAGCCTACTCTTGCGGGGCGTACGACAAGACGAAGCAAGCAATTCAAATGGGCGCGTCAGCGTCCACCAGCTTGAAATTTTTTACTGCGAGTTTCATCGGGAGATTCGCTTTCCGGAATCGCCGATTTTGATCGATGAAATGAAGGCCCAATATCGAAATGGATTTCTCGTGATACTTATTC
>CAMLEL010000085.1 GCA_946478935.1 uncultured Armatimonadota bacterium | reverse complement strand
AGGTTGGCAGAAACTGTGCGGTTGTAGATTCGTTCGCCAGTGTCGTTCAGAAAGACCGAAAACACGTCAGTGGTGGCACCGCCGATGTCGACTCCAAGAATATTGATCTTCTCATTCTCGGCATACTCTTTAAGCAGCTTACCGACCGCATTTGGCGTCGCCATGACCTCTTCACTGGTCCATTCGAGCAGCTTGCTGTATCCCGGAGCCTGTTGCATCACATGCTCCAAGAACATCTCATGGATCTCTTCGCGGGCCGGGCCCAAGTTCTCTTTGTCCAAAGCGGGCCGCAGATTGTCCACAATCTGCATGGCGATGCCGTCGCCGAGAACTGACTTAACTTCCGTGCGGGCCTCCTTGTTTCCGGCGTAGATGATTGGAAGCTTCATGTCGCCAAACCGAGGCTTGGGATCTGCACGGCGGACCACTTCTGCCATTTCGATCAAGTGGTTCTTTGTTCCCCCGTCTGTACCGCCCGACATGAGAATGATGTCGGGCCTCAGCTGCCGAAGCCGTTCAACCTTCTGATAGTCTTTGCGACCATCGTCGACCGCCAGAGTGTCCATGAGGATCGCGCCCGCGCCGAGGGCAGCCCGCTCAGCAGATTCGGCAGACATGGCTTTCACCACGCCCGCTACCATCATCTGAAGCCCTCCGCCAGCGCTCGACGTGGAAACATACAAATCGGCCGCTTCCAAATCTGCGCTACGTGTTCCAGTTGCCTGGCCCTCCTTCAGAAGTCGGTGCACTTTGCCATCTTCGAGCAGGGTCCGGCGACCCTTCTCAAACCCCTCCGGCACAACTTCGTGCGTGATCTCCTCAAGCTCCGTGATGGAGTTGATCACGCCCATCGTCACATCCTCAAACGGCTTCTCAACCGTGGTCGGCGCCTCTCCTCGGGCGACCAGACGGTACTCGCCGCCAGCGTTTCGCTCAATGAGGATGGCTTTGGTGGTGGTGGAGCCACAGTCGGTGGCAACGATGCGTCGGATGTCCTTGGACATAGAGCTTGATTATGACGCGTCGATCAACTTCAAGTCATGCAGACAGGAGTTTAGTGGAACTTGACGGCCGCCAGTGACCCTGCTTGAGAGTCCCAACGAATGTGCCGCTCGAACTCTATTTTGCAATAACTTCATAGGTGACAAAACTGCTCGACATCGGAGGATCTTCCCCCCTCTCCCGCGCGTGCTTCAAATCCTCGAATCCACGCTTGTGCCCTTCCAGAAACTCGGGAGAACTTGTCCAAGACTTGAACTGATCTTCGCTGTCCCAATGACTCACGATCAGGTATGGCTCACCAACCTTGTTCGGCTTTAGCACTTGCATATGCTTGAATCCCGGCATCCGATCGATTGCTTTGGCTCTTGAGGCGAACAGTTCCTCAAACCGGTGCCGATAGTTTTCCTGGCACGTGATAAAGTTGATCGCGACGAATCCTGGTTCTGACTGCACTGCTTCCATCCGCCCCAAAGTTTTCTCATTCTTGACAAAAAAGTCAAGATTGGTTTCGTTCTTTTTTCGGCCATTTCTCATCCGTCTCGCAAACTCGAGCCAGGTTTAGAGACGGTTAAGGGGCTCAAGGGTTATAATGCGGTTCGGCATTCCCCGGAAGGAGCGTTCGGTTGGCAGGAGTTACGTTCAGGAACATCACCAAAATTTTCGGCAAAGACGTTCGCGCGGTCGATAATCTCAATCTCGAAATCAGGGACCAGGAGTTCATGGTCCTCGTTGGCCCCTCAGGTTGCGGAAAGACTACCGCCCTTCGCATGGTGGCGGGACTCGAAGAGGCCTCATCGGGAGACATCATGATCGGCGATGTCCGCGTGAATGATGTACCTCCCAAAGATCGGGATATTGCCATGGTCTTCCAGAACTACGCACTCTATCCGCACATGAACGTGTATGACAACATCGCGTTCGGCCTGCGCCTGCGGGAACTGAAGAGCTTCTTTTGGCAGCTTGCCCACATGGGAGAGGCAAAACGAATCAAGGCCGACATCGATGCTCGCGTGAAAGAAGTCGCCCGAATGCTCGACATCGACAAGTATCTTCACCGACGCCCTAAGGAACTCTCCGGCGGTCAGCGGCAGCGCGTCGCACTCGCTCGCGCAATCGTTAGAAAACCAAAGGTCTTTCTGATGGATGAACCGCTGTCGAACTTGGACGCCAAGCTCCGTGTTCAAACCCGGGCCGAGTTGATTCGACTCCACAGATCGTTAGGAATCACAACGATTTACGTCACGCACGACCAGGTTGAGGCCATGACCATGGGTCAGCGAATCGCGATTATGAAGGACGGCGTACTCCAGCAGTGCGACACTCCCGAAACGGTCTACAACCAACCGGCAAATAAGTTTGTGGCCGGATTCATCGGTTCACCGCCGATGAATTTCATTGAGGCAACCATTGTGAAGGACGGCGGAAATACGTTCGTGGACACTGGTGAATTCAAACTGCCGCTTGCTCCTGGGCATGTCGCTGCAACCTACGAAGGCAAGTCCGTCACACTGGGAATTCGGCCGGAAGCGATATTCGATAAGAATCTGGATTCGCACGTAAAGGCGACAGCAGGCAACACAATCAGCGCCAAAGTCGACGTCTTGGAGCCGCTCGGTCCCGAATACGTGGCCTACTTGGGTGCCGGCAAACACAACATGATCGCCACCATCGAAACTGGAACGAAAGTGAAAGAAGGTCAGACGGCTGAATTCATCGTCGATCTTGACCGAATCCACATCTTCGATTCAGAAACAGATGCAGCGATCCGTTAGTGGCCGAGGGGGGACTTGCGGCGCGTACTGCGAGTAAAGAGGTTTGAGTCTTGAATTCTAGACCTTGAACAAAGAGTTTTGAGCCTTGACTTCGGCGCATCCGCGACCGACAGGATCAAGATCGATCATCCTGTTCGTTACTCCTCTGTAGAGTTGGGTTAATAGCCCAAAGGTTTTCATTCCCGCAGCCGTCTTGTTCCGCTTGTCCCCCTTCGACCTTAGTCTTCGACCTCGATTTGCACCAGGGTCGTCGCATTATGCTCGTCGAGTCGATCTTGCAGGCGATCGATCTCCTTTTCCAAAATCGCGACCTTGTCCGCTGCCGCTCGAGCCGTGATTTGCGATACGTACTCCTGCGGCTGGGTCGCCATGTAAGCCAACATCTGCAGCCCTCGCTGAGTGTTCAGGCTCTTCAAGAATGTCACGAGGCCCTTCCGCTCGGCCAGTTCATAGATAACCGGCTGAATCGGGCTGTTTGCTGCGTTGATCGCCGCCTTCAATTGCCAGAGACGTTCGACTTCGCGCTCCAATTCAGAATACAGGGCATTAGCGTCAAAATCAGGCTCCGAGCCTTCCAAGTAGCTATTGGTTGCGTTGATCCGCTGTTGCAGCTCACGCACTTTTTGAACCTGTCGGTTCTTGACCTTTAGCGCCTTTGCGAGCAGAACTTGCTGAACTGGCATGGCTGATTATGACTTCTTGGTGACCAGTGACTTCCACTCGGACATTTCTTCCATTGCATAGCGGACGCCTTCGCGTCCGAAACCGCTCTGCTTCACCCCACCGTAGGGTAGATGATCGAACCTAAGAGTTGGAAAGTCATTAATGACCAACCCACCGACCTCTGCCTGATGGAACGTTTCGTCGATCAATGCCTGGCGCTTCGTGAACAGGCCCAAGTGAATCCCATAAGGGCTAGCATTGACTCGTGACAAAGCTTGACTAATGTCGTCGAACGCCTCCAGTGTCAAGACTGGTCCGAAGACCTCTTCATTCGATAACCTAACCTTTTCCGGAACGGCCTCAATCAGAGTTGGTCGGATCACGTTGCCCTCCCGCTCACCGCCAGCCAAGACCCTTGCGCCGCTCTCTGTTGCTTCTTCGATCCACATCTCAACCCGATCTGCCGCTTCACTGGAAATCATCGGACCGCAAACGGTTTGCGTATCACGGGGGTCACCATAAATACATTCATTGGTTTTCCTAATGAGAAGATCTCTGACCCTATCATAAACCGAAGAATGACAGATCACGTGCTGAACGGCGATGCACACCTGACCAGCGTAGCCATAGCCACCCATCACACACCGGTCGGCAGCCCATTCCAGATCCGCGTCTTCACAGATGATGGCCATGCCGTTTCCCCCCAGTTCCAAGGCAACCTTCTTGTCTGGTGGCAGGCCCTTCTTCACTTTCCATCCGACTCCAGGCGAACCCGTGAAGCTTATCATTCTGCAACGCGGGTCATGAGACACCTTTTCGATCACTTGATCCGGCCCACACCAAGCGTTTAACACCCCCGGAGGGCACCCCGCTTCGTGTATCAGGCGAGCCAGAACGAAAGTGCAGATCGCAGCTTGCGGCGAAGGCTTCAAGATAATCGTGTTGCCGATGGCCAGAGCGGGAGCGATCTTGTGCGCAGCCAAGTTGTAGGGCCAATTGTAGGGCACGATACCGAAGATCGGCCCAATTGGAAATCGGGCCACGGCCGCCTGATAGTCCTTCGCCCGCGCGTCCTTGGACTCCGGTGACTGCGGGAATTCTACAAGCGCCGGTTGGGTGGAGTCTGGCCAGCTTTCCAGGACGTCAGCGGCAATGCCGAACGTGATCGCCATCCGCTCTACTTCGCCGCGACCCCATGTCACAGGCTTACCAACTTCCAGAGCAAGCAACTCGACCAATTCGTCTTTCCTTTCTCGAACAAGGTCAGAAATCCGCCGCAAGAGTTGTTGCCGTTCCTGAATCGAAGGGTGCCAGTTTCGAAAGGCACGATCGGCGGAATCCAGGCAGCCCCTCAGCTCACCCAGACCTCCTTCGGCATAGGTACCGACCACCGAACCATCGTAGGGATTCTTGACAACAGCCTTACCCGTTGCTTGATCACACGGACCGCCGATGAAGTGGCCGTCGATGAGCATTTCCGCGTGGATCATGACTGAGTATGCCCCCTAAAACCAAAAGGCCTCCCGCAATCGCGGGAGGCCCTTCCGGACAGACTTATTTACCTTTGTGTTTGGATTGAAAATCCTTGGCGAATCCTTCGAACATTTTCTCGATCTCTTCGCCCATCTTTTCCATGTCATTCCCCATCTTTTCGCCGGTGGCTAGCTGGCTCAGGTCGATCTTCTTGATCGTGGCGCCGGCAGGAAAGTTTGGCTTGAGTTGAATCCGATCGTTGTAGCGCAGGTGGATGACCACGTCCCCATCTCCTTCCGAGCCGGAAGCATCGATGAAGATCGGAAGATCCGTGTTCGCATCGACCGTGAGAAATGCCTTGCCCGATCCATTCGGCTCCGTCATCTGCACGTCGTACACCTGACGTCCGTCTTGTTCCCGAAGCGGCATGATCCGAATATGATCTTTGCCGTACTTGGATTCCATCTCCGCGATTTCTTTCTTGAGATTGAATGCCCCGGCAATTTCTTCGGCAGCCATCGGCATGAATGCCTCTACTTCAGATGGCAGCTTCATCTGGGTGACGGTATTGGACTTCACATCGTAAACTTGAAGGCCATCCTTCCCAATGTACAGCTGATTCTTGCCGTCGTTTAGGAGCATCTCACCTCGGTCCAGTGCGATTTGAATTCGCTCCGGTCCGTTCTTGGCGTCCTTCACCATCAAATCCATTTGGACTGACGTGATTTTCTCGACGGCTTGGGTGACCATGGTCCATGCCTTGGCGCTCGCTTGCTTTGGCATCAAAAAGAACGTGCCGAATGCAAGTGCGGCCAGACCTGCTGACATCCAGGCCATGGGGCGCGGCCGTCGAGCCGCTTGCCTGCGGCGATTGGCTTCAATCGCGGTGGCCAACGCCTTGCTGCGGACGTGCGCGGGCATTTCTTCCGAGGCAGGGAGTACTGCCAAAACTTCTTTCATCAAGGCTTCTTCTTCTAAATGCTTATCCATGGATTGCCTCCGCGCCCATTTGGCGCATCGATTCCCGTGCCCGCTGGAGCAGGCTGTTGGTGGCTTCCGGCGACTTTCGAATGATCCTGGCGACTTCGACGGTCTCAAGGCCATTCACATACTTCAGAATCAGCGCGTCACGCTGCAAATCTGGCAATGCCATCACGAGTTCCTGAATCTGCGTGCGACTGCTCTGCGCTTCCGGAGCGGCATGTTCCATCGCCTCGTGCAACGGAAACTCCGAGCGCCGATAGCGCTTTCTCAGGCAATCCATCACCCGCTTCCTGGCGACTGCCAGTAGCCAGAGTCGGGGAGAATCTGCTTTCTGCAGAGCATGGATCTTTCGGCACGCGATGCCGAAAACCTCCATCACCACATCTTCAGCATCTTCAGCTTTAGGCAACTTCGACGAGACGTACCGCCAAACATCGTCGCCAAACGTACGCACCATCTCGTCGGGGGTGAGATTGGCGGTTCGTTTCATGGCTCCGACTGCGGTACCTGCAACAGGGTTTGCGATGTTCATGCTCCTTGACCGATCCACTTGCGTAATCAGTCGCCACAGGTGCCCATAATCTATCGCGCTTTATTCTACGCCGCAACGACTGGGCCCTCCGACCCAACGTCAGTTACGGTCAGCGTTTTAGAGCGGATTCATTTCACTGAAGTTTTCTGTCAAAGCCAATGTCCATTGATCTACCCAATCGCAAGCTCCTGCGAACAGCCTGGCTCGTCGTAGCCTTGCTCGCGCCGGTGGCTCTGTTGAACTACCTCGACCGGCAAATGCTTGCTTCCATGAAGTTCTCGGTCATGGGCGATATCCGAGATATTGGCTCAGACACCAACTGGGGCATCATGCTTGCCCAATTCAAGTGGGTTTACGCTATTTTCAGCCCGATCGGTGGCTACCTCGCCGACCGGTACAGCCGGCGTTGGATTATCTGCTCCAGCCTCTTCGTATGGTCCGCGATCACGTGGTGGACCGGCCATGCCGACTCCTACAACACCTTACTTTGGACTCGGACGGCAATGGGAATCAGTGAGGCGCTTTACATCCCGGCTGCCCTGGCGCTGATTGTCGACTTCCACACGGGCGCTACCAAGTCCAGAGCGGTGGGCATCCATATGGCGGCGATTTACGTTGGCGTCATCCTGGGAGGGTTCGCGGGCTACGTCGCCGACGCTCCCAACCTCGGCTGGCGGTTCGCCTTTACCGTCACTGGAATTCTGGGCGTGCTGTATGCCTTCCCGCTTCTCTACTTTCTCCGAGATGCCCCTCGCCAAGTGTCAGAAGGCGAGCCTGCAGTCAAGCCGAGCGCTTGGGAATCGGTCCGCACCCTGCTTGGCAATCCAAGTTTCATACTCTTGGCGGTCTATTTCACCTTGGTAGCCATGCCCGGTTGGATGATGAAAGATTGGATGCCAAGCATGCTCAAAGACCAGTTCAACATCAGTCAGGGCAAAGCGGGTGTTTCGGCCGGATTGTATGTGAACTTGGCTGGCTTCGCGGGACTCTTCTTGGGCGGCTGGATGTCTGACCGCTGGGTGAAGTCCAACGTTCGCGGCCGAACATTTGTGAGTGCAATTGGCATGGCGCTGCTCATTCCGGCCCTGTATGGCCTCGGGCACTCACCGACGCTCGGTGTCGCCATTATCTTCCTATCACTATTTGGCCTCGGATTCGGATTGTTTGACTGTAACACCATGCCCATCCTCGCGCAGCTCGCCCGGCCCGAAATGCGCGCCACCGGCTACGGGATCATGAACTTCCTGAGTGTCAGCATTGGAGGATTTGCCGACATCGGAGTTGGAAAACTAAAGGACCAAGGAGCGACCTTCGAGGCGATCTTGGGAATCGGCGCCGTTCTCGTTGCGATCAACGTTGGGCTCATCCTCCTTGTCCGCCCGAAACGCGAACTCACGCCAGAACTGGCGGTGTGACCGCCTATCCAACAGGTTGCTGTCGTCAATAGGGCGAGCGCACCTACATCACTGCGGACCCGCGCCAATGTTTGGAGGCGCCGACTGGGTGTAGCGTGCCCCCATTTGTGAGGACTTGATTGCAGTCCGAGGCATCCCAGTTTGCCCAGGGAAATGTGCTTCCAATCCATCCGGTACGGCCACCCACAATTGGTCCTTCTCTGGGATCCTTTCAATCTGTCCATCCGACCACAGAACGATAAAGAATCCTGTTGGAGTGTTCGAAACCGTATGGTTCGGATACACAACCGCATTGGTGCGGACATATGTATTTGAGGACACCCAAACATCTCGGTCGCCAGGCTCGGGAAATGCCGGCTTCACAGAACCGTCCGGGCGTTTTCCTCTCAAGTCGAATACATAGCCCAGGTGGTCGCGAAATCCAGATGAATAATCATCGGAATCCTTGACGTCTGGTCCGGTCAAGTTCCGCGTGGTGAGCCTTGGCGAGGAAAATTTCGCCTCGAAT
>CAMLEL010000084.1 GCA_946478935.1 uncultured Armatimonadota bacterium | reverse complement strand
CTTCATCGCTGCTCAACCCGATATCCACGAAGAACTCGGCCACTTCCTGCTTCTTGTTCATCTCGGCCTCGGTTAGCAGGTGCTTGGGCTTCGTTCCGTACATCATCACCCCGTTCAGCACCCCGGAGCGGGTATGCACCAGCACCCTCTGCGAGTTCATTTGCCGTGGGTCCCAACCCCCGAGCGATTGCAGTCGAAGGAATCCGCTGCCATCGATGAACTTCACCACGAATCCGATTTCGTCCATATGCGCCGCGATCATCAGCTTTTTCCCGCCCTTGCCTTTGGTTGCTTTCTTGACGCAGTGGAGGCTGCCCATGGAGTCGGTCTTGAATTCGCAAATACCCTTGAGCTCATGACGGACAATCTCTCGAATTGCATCTTCTTGGCCCGGGACGCCGTGGGCGTCGGTGAGGCGTTGGAGCAGGTCGATGTTCATGGATGGGGTTTACCTGAAAGTTTTGGAGACGAAGCGATCCTCGGGCGGCCCCGGAACGTCCCCTTATATACAATGCCTTGCAACCAAGGGGATGCAACCCGGGCGAACCTCGTTCCAATCTTGGAAACGCAGGAGTGGACCAACGACGGCGGCAAGCCGACCGAATACTGTCTGTTAGCAATGCGTCAGAGGGATATGGAACTATCGCCGCCTCCATCCTTTTTAGAGCAAAGGTGTGCCGCCAGGCGGCATTCTGAAGTTTCGGGCATGCCCTGGCTTGTACAGGTCAACGCCAATGCGCCAGATCAATTATTCCTAGCGTGTAACGTGGTGGGGCCGCCCCCCATTCGACTTGGCATCCCGCTTATACGATATGGCGATGCCGAGAGCGGAGTTGAAATCGGAGCGGTCCAGGTTCCTGGTGGCCAGACTCAAACCTTTACGTTTCGCTTGGCCGTTGCCGGAGCCGCCTCGACTCCGGCCAGCGTACAGGTCAACGCATTGGGAGTTGCACCCCCGCCCGAGGGTCTATGATGTTCATTCTTGCAATTGCCTTGATCCAATCGGTTCCTCATCTAGACCTGAAGCACCAGGTCCTGATGAAGGTGGATGCCACCATGTTCCTGCAGCCCAACGAGAAGGCCCAGATGGGAAAGGGACCCGATACCAGATGGATCATTGACGAGACCGGCGCCTATGTGTTCAGTCGGGCGAATCGGTTCAACCTGAAGACCGGACATTCCGCCGGTTTTGGTAGCGTGGCGCCCTATTTTGGCCCGACGGAACGGCCAACCGGATACGGCAAAATCCGAAGCCGGTGGACGGTGCCCGCGTATCCCGACTTGGACAAATTCCGGCTGCAGGAGACAATGGATGTCTATTATTCGGCTACGGGCGGCGACCTCTGGCTGAAGACGCAGAACTGGCGGTATGCCAGAGGTGGAGACGGAGTTGGCCGCATGTACCTGTCTCGCCCCGAAGATGGCTTTTATGCCGCGATGAATAATTCGGTCTCTTATCTAAACTTTGAGTTTGCGATGGGCACCGACGGAAAATCCTACGCCGTGATCCGGTATCCCTATGATAATTACAAACCATCGAAATCGCCAGGACATTGGCCGCCGCCAACTGACGACATGGACATCCTTCTAGGCGTGTTTCCAAGCGGGAAAACCCGGCACGTACGTTTGCCTGCGGCGGTACGGCCGGTGACGAAGGCTCGGTTCACTCCGTGGCATTTGGATAGCACAAGAAATGTGCTGATTGGAGAAGCAACAGTTAGGAAAGAACGAAGAATCGCCCTATTAAATTTCAGTGCCATCAAGCCAACACTGAAAACGATCGCTCTTCCGGTTCCACAAAAGAAATCGGCAAGTGGGACCAGTTTTAGAAGTTATCCTACCGGGCTTTGGGTAACGCCAAAACTAGGGAACATCCTCCTACAAATTACAGATTCCTCGATCGAAAGGGTTCCATCAGTGAGAACTCTTTGGCTATACAATGTCAAGACCTCCAAGTGGCGTAATGTTGGAGATTATAGGATTCTCGCCTGGTCGGGCAGCAACCGGCTGTTCCTGATCGGGGGCGATGCCTATACCGATCCGGCTTGGTTGATCCGCTTGGATGAATAGGGCCAACGTCTGCGTCCCAATGCCATTACCTCTATTTCACGTAGATAGGTTGATTTAAGGCTTTAGCACCACTTTTCTTGGAGACGACCAAGGTCGCGGTCCGAATTCCTTGAGACTTGGCTGACTTCTGGCGACGGCTACTGAATCATAGAGGGTAGTCATGCTGGAACAACGACTTGAAGCATTGGAGCGCCGAGTCCTCCAATTGGAATCGAAGGTGGGAGTGACCAACCCATACGCCTTCTCCCCGCCTCCTCCCATTCAACGACCGCCAAGGTTCGACGTGCCTGCCCCCGTGGTTCAGGGGCAGTTGGTGGTCCGAAAGGACGCCGAGTACCTGTTTGGGGCTCAGTGGCTGCCACGAGTTGGCGCTTCCCTGCTGATCCTCGGCATCGCCTTTTTGATCGGTTTGGGTGTCTCAAATGGCTGGATCACGCCCTTAATGCTTTTCATCGGATGCGTTGCCATTTCCGGCGGATTTATCGCTACCGGCATCTGGGCGAGGCACACGCGTGAAGACTTCGGCAACGTCCTGATGGGCATTGGCTCTTGTGGAATGTTTGCCACGCTGGTAGGTGGGCATGTATTCCAAAAGCTCTACTCCGGAGAGGTCCTGGTGAGCGGGTTCGTCATTTGGAGTCTTGCCAATCTTGCCTATGCCTTTGCCCAGAGGTCTCGAGCATTTTTGACCATTGGAGTTGTCGGTGGACTGCTCTCGGCTGCCATGCCTACTGCAGAGCAAGCATTTGACCTCTCGCTTGGACTCCATGCGCTGATTCTGTTAACCGCCTGGACGATCGCTGCCAGACATCGGTTTTCTCGTGCCGCCGTGGGAATCTGGGCCGCTTCAGCTGTATCCCTGCTGCCTGTGTTCTTCACGCAAGCTGTCAGTAACGAGGTCAAAGTCGCCGCAATCATGGTGGCTACGTTCGGTTCGCTATGGACCTACCTGGCAACAAGCCGCGAAGGTGCCCCTGATGAACGTCGAGCGCTCGCAATTGCAATGATCACCGTCGGCGCACTGGCTCAATACGGTTTCGGTGAGGATGCAGGACGATCGCTGACGACCCTCGCCTATGCGGCTTTGGCCGCTGCACTCTCTTGGCTCTTCAGAGAGGACTTCGATGCCAGAACCCTATTGGGTTGGGCAAGTCTCGCAATCGCAACGCTATTGGCGCCGCTCGGTTTGGGAGCCGAATCAGCAACGTTCCTATTTGCTATCGGTGCAGTCACTGCTGGAGTCGTGGGCGCAATTGGGAATCGCACCAGCGGCCTGCTTTCTGTCCTATATCTCTTCGCCGCCCATGGCGCATTTGGATGGTGGTGGATGGAAGGTTCGTTCGCCACCAGACCGGGTGAATGGGGTCTCCTCATCGGGCTCGTGGCGGCTGGTTTGGGATGCGCGGTCGGGTTGTGGAGGGCCGAGGAAGAAGGATTGGAACTGATTCCCCTGTTCGCCATCGGCGCAGTCCTGACGCGAATGGCCATGCTCTTACCCGGACAAAGCGATCTCAGGATGATGAGCCTGAGCGTCACCGCCGCCTGGGCGCTTTATGGCGCGACTCTGCTTGCCGTCGGTTTTGGGACCAACCGAAAGATACTTCGGTATATGGGGCTAGGCGTGCTCTCGACCGCTGTCACGAAAGTGCTACTGATCGACCTGGCCACCGCGACCCCAGAGCTTCGTGTGGCTGCCTTGGTTGCTCTCGGTCTGATCCTCGTTGCCAGTGGATACGCCTACATTCGGAAACGAAGCGACCGGGTCGCCTAACTTCATTCGTCCAAAGCTCATGTACAAACCAAATCATTAGGCCGTTTGCAGCCTGTCAGGTTCAAATTGAACCTGACAGGTATTCTTTTGCTACCCATGTCCGACTCCCGCTCCTCCGAGTCCTCGGATGCTCAAGAGCTCACTGTCGTCTACGATCCACTCATCGCGCTGATGGCTCGATTTGAGAACGTCAAGGCATCGTCGTCTTCCGCTGATCCATTCGAAGGGCTTGGCCCAGAAGACCGATTGAAGAAGCATATCGTCGACGGAATCAAAAAAAATCTGGAGCGTGATCTGGACGCAGCGCTGGTGTCTTACTCCCCCTTGGAAATCATCAACGAGATCCTGCTGGACGGGATGAAGACCGTCGGCGAACTGTTCGGCGCGGGCAAAATGCAGCTGCCGTTCGTCCTTCAGAGCGCCGAGGTCATGAAGGCCTCGGTGAGATACCTCGAACCCATGATGTCAAAAGTCGAGGGTTCAGAGAAAGGCTCGATTCTGCTCGCAACCGTCGCCGGAGATGTCCATGATATCGGCAAGAATCTTGTCGATATCATCCTCAGTAACAACGGCTATCGGGTCGTCAATATTGGGATTAAACAGCCGATCAACAACATTCTTGACGCGGCCCGCGAACACCAATGCCAGGTCATTGGCCTCAGCGGTCTCTTGGTCAAGAGCACGCTGATTATGCGGGACAACTTGTTGGAGATGAACGAGCGCGGACTGGAGTCGATTCCCGTCATTCTCGGAGGAGCCGCCCTCACCCGAGGATATGTCGAGCAGGACTTGCGCTCGCTCTATAACGGCCACGTCTTCTATGCCCAAGATGCCTTTGAGGGCCTGCGACTCATGGGCGACCTGGGTGCGGGCAACATTCCTCAGTCCGCTTCCCCTACTGCCGTCCTTCCTACCGTGGAGACAGGCGTCGAATCCGAAAGCCCAACGCCAACCCGCGTTTCGTCTCATCGAGTTGGCGTGATCGATCCCGAGTTATTCGTCTATACTGGCGAGCGGTCGGAGGTACAGCCAATTGAGCATCCGCCGAAGATGCCATTCTTCGGTGCACGGAAATTCGAGAAGTTCGACATTTTTGAGGTCTACAAGTTCATAAACCCGGTTGCGCTTTTCCGGGGTCAATGGCAGTTCAAGCGTCCAGACGGCCTCACCAACCCTGAATTCGAAAGTTGGCTCACGTCGCAAGCCACTCCGATTTTCGACCGGATGAAGCGTGAACTGGCAAACATCCTCAAGCCCAAGGTGAAGTGGGGCTACTTTCCGGTTAGTTCAGAGGGGAACGACCTGATTGTCTATCGCGAAGACGAGGACACGGAATGGCTTCGATTCACGTTCCCGCGCCAGCGTGACGGCAAGAGACTGTGCCTCAGCGATTTCTTTCTTCCACAGACCCACGCTCGCCGCGATGTGGCCGCTTTTCACATCGTGACCGTTGGATCAGAGGTGACGGCCCTGGAACGAAAGTTGTTTGCGGAAGGTCGCTACGAAGACTATCTGTACGTTCACGGAATGGGAGTTGAGAGCGCCGAGGCGCTCGCCGAATATTGGCACCGACAGATCCGAATGGAAATGGGGATCGACGACTCAGAACCCGACGAAATGAAGCTCCTGTTTAGCGCGAAATATCACGGCTCGCGCTACTCATTTGGCTACCCAGCTTGTCCAAACTTGGAGGATCAATCCAAGCTCTTTGAACTCCTGCGGCCAGAAGAAATTGGAATCGAACTGAGCGAAGAATTCATGCTGATGCCTGAGCAGTCCACCAGTGCGATTATCGTTCACCATCCTGACGCCAAGTACTTCAACATTCGGTAGCTGGCCCGATTCTCGAGCCGTAGTCCCAATGTACGGTTGATCGCACGGGCGCGAATATGCCACAATCTTCGTTCGACAAAGGTTTCCAATGAAGCAAGGCATTCATCCTCAGACATATCCCGTACTTTTCGTAGACGGAGAACACGAGTGGACAGGCATCTCCACGAATAAGACCAATAACACGAAGGTCATCGACGGAGTCGAGCACTATGTCGTCAACGTCGACATTAGCGCGTTCAGCCATCCGTTCTACACCGGCCAGAAGAAACTGGTCGACACGGCGGGTCGCGTCGAGAAATTTATGCGCCGCTACGGCAACCAAATGGCGAATCAAGGCAAGAAGTAGAGTCTGCCAATCCTCTGGCCCCGTGGCTCTTCGAGCCGCGGGGCTTTTTGTTTTGATCCGGCCTTGAGTTCGCCTGTATACTCTGGCGAATGCTCGGCGCGATCCTGGTCTTCATCTATTGCGTGCTGGCATGCGGGGCGGGGCACCTCCTATTTCGCCGGCTCCTATCCGGCATCGATCCTTCCGCACAAATCGGTATTTCCGGCCTCCTGACTCTCGGGCTGGCAGGCACGGTCCTGTTCTTTATCGGATTGATTTCGGTATCCATTGGGATCTCAGTGGCGACCCTTGCCGTGATGATAGCGGGCCTTGCTGGCTGGAGTGCCAACTTCAAAAGGGGAAAAATTGGCATTCAGCTGCCAAAAGGTGCATCCTTGGCAATTCTCGCCGGGACCGTCCTCTTGTTGGCGATGAGCTTGGTCGGAGTTTTGGCGCCAAGCACCGGTAACGATTGGGACAGCCTCGCTTACCATCTGGCCGTGCCCAAAATGTGGATGTTGGCTGGCAAGATCGAACCGATCTCATTTATCCACCAATCCAACTTCCCATTCGCTTTCGACAGTCTGTACTTCCTCGGGCTCAAGTGGGGCGGCGAATCCGCCGCCAAGATGTTCACATGGTGCTCTGCGGTTTTGGGCTCGATGGCAGTTTTTGGATTTGCCCGTGCCCGATACGGATCGTCCGCCGGATGGATTGCGTGCCTGACATTTGCGGCGATGCCGATCGTTCTCTGGCTGTCGGCGACCGCTTACATCGATGTTCCACATGGCCTGTATGCCGGACTTGGGATCGCTTTGATCTGCCTTTGGCTCGAAAGCGATGACGCACGATACGCATGGCTCGGCGCCCTTTGTCTGGGATTGGCAGCAGCCACTAAATACACCGGGCTCCAAACGATCGCGGTTTCCGGCCTCGTTGCACTGGTCGGCGTTGTTGTGTTCAAGCGAAGCATCAAGACGGTTCTCTTGGCGGGTGTCTTGGCGCTGGCGGTCGCGGGTCCCTGGTACCTCAAAAATGCCGCATGGAAAGAGAACCCGGTCTTTCCGTTCTTCTATGGGGTTCTTGGCGGGAAGGACTGGGACCAGCGAAGAGCCGAGATCTATACGCGCGAGCAAAACACATTTGGCGTGGGGCGTCCCGCGCCACCCAATGGATCGATCGAGCCAACAAGGCTCGGACACAGCATTTTCGGGCTTGCCTATCAGCCCGGGCGCTTCGTGAATCCGGCTCAAACCCAGGGAATGGGCGATCCAATGGGTGCGATCGGGGTCGCAATCATCGGCGCTTTATTCATGGGTCTGGTCAGCGGTAAGAAGGGGCGCTTCGAATCCACCCTCATAATCAGCGTCCTGGTGAGCCTTGCGATCTGGTTCATCCTGACCCAGCAGAGTCGTTATATCCTGGCCCTTGCCCCTCCGCTTGCCATACTCGCGGGCTCTCTGACGACTCGAAAGTGGTCCGGTTGGGCGATGACCGCCCTACTTGCCATTCAGGCTCTGATGAGCCTCTACACGCTCAACGCCTATCGATTCAGCGATCAGATTCAGGTCGTGACCGGACGAATCAGTCCGGATGAATACCGCGCGCTCAGAATCCCGTTCTATGAAGCAGCAAAGGAAATCAACTCGCTCGGACCCGATGTTAACGTCGCCATGTACGATGAGGTGTTCGGCTACCTTTTGGACGTCCCCTACTTCTGGGCCAACCCGGGCCATGGAACGATGATTCCCTACGATTCCATGCAATCCGGTCAGGATTATGCGTCCGAGATGAAGAAGCTGGGATTCACTCATGTACTGGTGAGAATGATCGAGAACAACCGGGCTCCTCTGAGTTCAGAACCAGGCTCACCAACACTCGGATCGGCGATGCTCTCAACCATGGCTGGTCAGGCCTTTCCAGAGCCCTATCGCCGACAGCTGTTGGACAACTGGGAAGTCAAGTTCAAAGTCTTGATATCCGAAGCGGTCGGCGCCGGAAGCATGAAGATCGAACGGGCGATCGGCCGTCCAGATCGTCCGCCAAGATTTCTTTTGCTGAAACTTTAGCCACGTTTCTCCGAGTGCAAAAAACTCAATGGAGGAAAATCGAATCGATTCGCCGAAACGTCTCAACAGGTCAGGTACCGACAATGGACGAGAACAAACCACCTGAAGAATCGACTCCGCCGCCGCCAGCTCCGGATCCCACCCCAACGCCCGATCCCACGACATCTGCGCCGCCCAACCCCGATCCTGGGTATTCGGCTGCGTCTGGCCCGGCGCCGACCGGGGGCCCCGTGCCTTACTCTGGTCCACCCGATCCGTCCATCCCACAGGATGAGCGAACCCAAGCGTTGTTGATGT
>CAMLEL010000083.1 GCA_946478935.1 uncultured Armatimonadota bacterium | reverse complement strand
CGTTGTCAGCGCCGCGCCCAAGTTGCCCATGCCGAACATACCAAGAGCCGCTCCCTGCTTTTCTTTCGGAAAGAAGAGCGTTGTATATGCAACTCCAGCAGAGAACGAGGTGCCGGACATTCCAAACAACAGTCCTCCGATCAGGAAGGTGATGAAGCTGTTTGCGAAGCTGGTCATGAATACGGCCGCCGCCGAGAACAGCATCACGCCCATAAACACCGTTTTGCCTCCCAGCCGATCCGTGAGAATTCCAATCGGGAGCCTCATGATCGAGCCGGTTAGGATCGGAATTCCGATCAGGAGGCCCACTTGGGACTTGTCCAGAGTCAGGACTCCATTGTCAACCAGAAAGGTGATGAGCACACCGTACATCGTCCAAACCGCGAAGCACACGGTGAACGCCAAGGTGTTCATAAAGAGGATTCGGGAAGCGGGCGAACGTTCGCTCATGTCTGTGATTTTGAGAAGTCCAACCAAAGTGACTCTATGATTCAAATCATAGCTTGGGACTCTTGACCTGCACCCGTTTTTGACAAACTGTTTACCTGGTCAATCGAACACCTACAAGGGTCCAATCTTATGATAAAAATCATATCCTTCGTTTCCGCGAATCGCCTAACATTAAACGATGGCCCGCCAACCGATCCCTTTTGAAGCGCTGAACGAGAAATTCGGACCCCATCCGAATTATTCGCCGCCTGGAGGATGGCAGGGTCGTGGCGAACCCGAAAAGTTGGTCAAGACGCATTGCTGTTTCTGCGGCCAGCAGTGTGGAATTCAACTCAAGGTTCGGGACAACAAGGTTATCGGCTTCGAACCTTGGGAGGAGTTCCCATTCAATAGGGGCAAGCTCTGTCCCAAGGGCGTCAAGCGCTATTTGCAGGGAAGTCACGAAGATCGACTGCTCGATCCACTCAAACGCGTAGAAGGTGTTGGATTTGTCCCGATCGACTGGGAAGAAGCCTACGGCACCACCATCGCCGAGATCAAGCGCATCCAAGAAAAGTACGGCAAGCATTCTGTGGCGATGCTGTCCGGCGTGTCTCTGACCAACGAAAAAAGCTATCTGGTTGGTAAGTTCGCACGCCTCGCGCTGCAGACCCAGGAACTCGATTACAATGGCCGACTTTGCATGGTGAGCGCCGGAACCGGAAACAAGAAGGCGTTCGGAGTTGACCGGGCCGCAAACTACTGGGACGACATTCTGGATGCGGAAGTTATCTTGTGCACGGGAACGAACGTTGCGGAATGCTCGCCGATCACGACCGATTACATCTGGCGGGCGAGAGATCGTGGAGCAAAGCTCATCATGGTCGACCCGAGGATCACGCCCTTGGCACGGACTTGCGATCTGCACTTGCCGGTGCGACCAGGCACGGACAGCGCCCTGATGACCGGCATACTCCGAGTCCTGATCGAAGAAGGGTTCGTCAACGAGGAGTTTGTTGCCACTTACACATCCGGTTGGGCAGAGACTCGCGACGCGGCGCTCGCCTTCTCGCTCGAAGAGGCATCTCGAATTAGCGGCGTGGCAATTGAAGACATCCAGCAGGCGGCACGCATGTGGGGCCGGGCAAAGACCAGCTTCCTGCTTCACGCTCGGGGCATCGAGCACCACACGAAAGGCGTCGACAACGTTCTGAGCTGTATCAATTTGGTTCTTGCGACGGGACGGATCGGCCGAAAGGGCTGCGGCTACGGCACCATCACCGGTCAGGGCAATGGCCAGGGCGGTCGTGAACACGGCCACAAGTGCGACCAGTTGCCCGGCAATCGCGATATCACCAATCCTGAGCATCGAAAGTACATCTGCGAAGTTTGGGGGGTCCCAGACGAAGAATTGCCCGGCAAGGGTCACACCGCTCAAGAGATCATGAACATGATCGATGCTGGTGAAATCAAGGCGCTTATCTCGATCTGCTTTAACCCGGTCATCTCCTTGCCCGACTCCAACTTCACCCGCCAAGCCCTCAGCAAGCTTGAGCATTACACCGCGATCGATTTCTTCCTGAATGAAACCGCTTATCACGCCGACATCGTGATGGCCGGCTCACTACATGAAGAAGAAGAGGGAACGAGCACAAGCGGCGAGGGGCGGGTGATTCGAATTCGGAAGGCCGTCGATCCTCCTGGGAACGCCAAGGCCGACACTGAAATTCTTTTGGAGATCGCTCGACGTTTGGGACGCGGACAGTACTTCAACTTTGCAAGCTCCGAAGAAATCTTCAACGAGTTGAGAATCGCCAGCAAGGGCGGAACTGCCGATTATTACGGCATCACGTATGACCGAATCGAAAAGGAGTTTGGGGTTTTCTGGCCCTGCCCAGAGATCGGCCACCCAGGGACGCCACGGTTATTCGAAGATTTGAAGTTCCAGACACCAGACGGCAATGCACACTTCTACCCAACTCCCTACCGCCCATCGGCCGAGGAACCGGACGACGACTTCCCAATCATCCTCACGACGGGTCGCGTTGTCTCCCAGTACTTGAGCGGAACTCAGACGCGCCGTATCGGAGGTCTTGTCGACCTTTGCCCAGAGCCATACGTGGAAATTCACCCGACTCTGGCCGAGAAGTACGGCATCGAGAATAACGAATGGATGACGGTCGAAAGCCGTCGTGGCTCAGTTACTCTGCGTGCCAAGGTCGTCACGACAATTCGGCCGGATACCGTCTTTATTCCCTACCACTGGGCGGGAAAGAAGTCGGCGAACAACCTGACAATCCGGGCCCTGGATCCTTTGAGCAAGATTCCCGAATTCAAACGCTCCTGTGTGAGAATTTCCAAGGCTGCCGGAGCAGATCCCACCGCGTAGTTTCGCAAAAAACTGCAAACCGCTTGACCGCGCCATAATTTTAGGTATATATTTAGCCAAGGCTACAAATGGTATACGTGTCGACATTCCTGGGTTTGGCAGCGCTGTGGCAGGCTCCGCAGGAGCCGATCGTGACGGATCGTCCTGACTTTACTGAGAGCAGTCTGGTCGTTGCTCCTGGCTCCACGCAGATTGAGTCTGGAGTGACTTACCTGCGCGCGGGCAGAGACGAGAAGGCTTGGAACGCGCCGGAGATTCTTCTGCGGCACGGAGTCGCCAAGAAAACGGAAGTTCGTATTGGCTTGCCAAACTTCAACCGGATCAATTCCCGTGGCGAGCGATTGGAAGGACTTGACGACGTCTATTTGGGAGCCAAAGTGCAACTCGGACCCACACGCGGCGTTGATTGGGCGCTGATTCCAGCGTTGTCGATTCCAGTGGGAAAAAGGGGCATTCGTTCAGAGTCCACTTGCCCCGAAGTCAAGGGTGTTTATAGCTTTGACATCGACGGGGAACTGACATTGAGTGGGATGCTTTTTGTTGCCTGGAACGAAGTCGATGGGCGTAAGCGGACCGATTATCAAAAGACGATTTCACTGGGCATTCCCGTGCGAGAACAAGTCGGGATGTTCGTCGAGCACGTGTTCGACTTCTCACCCCATAATCGGCCCCAGCACACGCTTCATAGTGGATTTACCTATCAACCCCGACCCGACCGTCAATTCGACATTCATTTCGGATTCGGCCTGACACCAGACGCCGCTGACTGGTTTCTCGGCGGAGGCTTCTCGATTCGGTTCTAAACATGCGAACACCTCTGCTATTTCTTATCGCAACTCTCCTTTGTCTCACGGGCTGCAAGTCAGACTCGCCGAAGAGTACGAACGGCAAAATCCGCGCTGTTTCAACGGTCGGCATGATTCACGATGCCGTTCGGATCGTAGGCGGAGACCACGTCGAGTCGATTGCATTGATGGGTCCGGGCGTCGACCCTCACCTGTATCGGGCCACTGCAGGAGATGTCGGCAAGCTCTCAAGCGCCGACATCGTCTTCTATGGCGGGCTGGAGTTGGAGGGCAGGATGACCGATATCTTCGTGAAAATGGCCGGCAAGGGGACACCGACCGTCGCCGTAAGTGAACAGGTGCCCGAGAGCGAACTTCGCGAGCCACCCGAGTTCCAAGGCAAATTCGATCCGCACATCTGGTTCGACGTGACGTTATGGAAGCATGCCGTAGAAACCGTTCGCGATGCCCTTGTCAAACTCCGTCCTCAATGGAAACAGGACTTCGAGTCGAACGCCGCGAAGTATCTGGCGGAATTGGACGAGCTCCACAAATACGTTCAAGATGAATTGTCGAAAGTTCCAGATAACCAACGCATCCTGGTGACCGCGCATGATGCATTTGGTTACTTTGGCCGTCAGTACGGTTTCCAAGTCATCGGAATTCAAGGGACCAGTACGGCTACCGAAGCCGGGGCAGGGATGCTGAGAAAAATCGGTGATGAGATCGCAACCAAGAAGATCAAGGCAATCTTCGTTGAGAGCAGCGTGCCGAAATCCACGATCGAAGCCCTGCAAAAGGCAGTTCAGTCCAGAGGTTGGAACGTAGCTATCGGCGGTCAGCTTTTTTCCGATGCGATGGGAAAAGCCGGGACACCGGAAGGCACGTACGTGGGGATGGTAAAGCACAATGTGGACACGATTGTTCGAGCCCTGAAATGACGCCTCTCTCCGAGCAGTCCGCAGAACCGGACGCATTACCAGCGGTCTTCGTCCGCGACCTCACCGTCGCCTACGAGGAGAAGCCAGTACTGTGGGATCTGGATTTGGACATTCCCGAAGCCAGCCTCACCGCAATCGTGGGTCCGAATGGTGCGGGCAAAAGCACGCTGATCAGGACCATTCTCGGATTGGTCCCGGCCGCAGCGGGAACGATCCGCATCTTCGGCGAGCCGTACGCCCGGAATCGAAAAATCGTTGGCTATGTTCCTCAGCGAGGAAGCGTCGACTGGGATTTCCCCACCGATGCCCTCGATGTTGTGATGATGGGCATGTATGGTCAGCTTGGATGGATCAAGCGACCTGGCCGGCATGAGCGCGAAACGGCATTGCGACATCTAGAGCAAGTCGGAATGTCCGACTTCGCCCAGCGTCAAATCAGTCAGCTCTCGGGCGGTCAGCAGCAAAGAGTCTTCCTTGCCCGAGCATTGGCCCAGGATGCACGGCTCTACTTCATGGATGAACCGTTTGCGGGCGTCGACGCCACCACCGAGTTTGCCATTGTCGAAATCCTGCAACGGCTCCGCGATTCTGGAAAGACGGTCGTGGTCGTGCACCACGATCTCGACACGGTTCCCAAATACTTCGATCGGGTTGCACTTCTGAACGTCAGATTGATCTCGAATGGACCGGTAGAGGACTCCTTTACTCCAGAGAATCTCCAGCGGGCCTACGGCGGAAAGATCGCATTCCTCAACAAATGAGCCTTTTCTCCGATTTAATTCACGATTACACCCTGCGCAATGTTGCACTGGGTTCAGCCATTCTGGGAATCGTCAGTGGTGTCTTGGGCTGCTTTGCTGTGCTTCGTCGGCAAGGGCTGATGGGCGACGCGCTTTCCCACGCAGCGCTTCCTGGTGTCTGCCTTGCTTACATACTGACCGGCTCAAAGACCCCAATCGTTTTGATGCTGGGGGCAGCGCTCGCAGGATGGATCGGCATGCTCGCGATCCTGCAACTTGGGCGCCGAACCCGTCTCGATCCCGGCTCTGCACTGGGAATCATTCTCACCGTTTTCTTTGGGTTCGGAGTCGTACTGCTGACTCTGATCCAGCAGAGCAACGACGCGAACCAAGCTGGCTTGGACAAGTTCCTATTTGGACAAGCTGCGGCATTGGTCCAAGAGCAGGTGTTGACCATGGCCCTTCTGGGAGTGATTGCCCTCGGCATCGTGTGGTTGCTTTTCAAAGAATTCAAGCTCTTGTCGTTCGATCCAGAGTTCGCACAGACCCTTGGACTGAATACACACGGGTTGGGAATCTTGATGACGGGACTGTTGGTGGTGGCAATCGTGATCGGCCTCAATACCGTCGGTGTGATCCTGATGTCCGCGATGCTGGTCGCACCTGCGTCCGCCGCGCGGCAGTGGACGAACTCACTCTCGCACATGATCTTGTATTCGGCCCTGATTGGAGTCATTTCCGGATTGCTGGGATCAGTCGTAAGCGTTCTCCAAGACAATGTGCCGACGGGACCGGCGATCGTACTCACCCTCGGAGCGATCGTCCTCATTTCCGTGATCTTTGGCTCAGCCCGTGGACTGGCCTGGGACTTCATGCGCAGGTTCCGAACCCGATCGATGCTTCAGGAACCAGCGCCATGAGTCACTCTGCTTGGATATCTCTGGTAGCCATTGCCGCCGGGCTTTCTTGTGCCCTTGCTGGTGTATTCCTGGTGCTTCGAA
Source organism: uncultured Armatimonadota bacterium (assembly GCA_946478935.1). Next base: position 2,108 of record CAMLEL010000083.1, on the reverse strand, counting down.
GAATGGCGATGATGGCCGATGCGATCAGCCATGCGATCCTTCCGGGTCTCGTGGGCGGATACGTCCTTGCCCAAGGGCCGAACGTGTTCGTCGGATTCCTCGGGGCTACGGCCGCCGGTTTGATTACGGTATTCCTGGTAGAGGCGCTGACCAAAACCAAGAAGGTGAAGGAGGACGCAGCGATTGGACTTGTCTTTCCAATCCTGTTCGCCCTTGGTGTGTTCATTGTCTCCAAGTACTTTGCAAATGTCCATATCGACACGGATGCAGTGTTGTATGGGGAAATCACTGTCGCGCCCTTCGATACTCTGGTGATCAATGGTCGGGACTACGGTCCACAGTCTTTATGGGTTCTTGGTGGGCTGACGGTCGTGAACGCGCTATTCCTTTCCCTCTTTTATAAGGAGTTGAAGCTTTCGACATTCGACGCGGGTCTTGCGGCATCGTTAGGATTCGCCCCTGTCCTCTTGCACTATCTGTTGATGGCAATGGTCGCGATCACGACCGTGGGTGCATTCAGCGCCGTAGGAGCCATCCTTTCTGTTGCCCTGATCATCGTCCCCCCAGTAACGGCTTCACTCTTGACACGACGCCTTCCCAACCTCATCGGGCTTTCACTGCTCATCGGCGCGGTCTCGGCGCTTGCTGGATATGGCATTGCAAGTCTGTGGAACGTTTCGATCAGCGGCATGATCGCCGCAACGCTTGGGATCGTATTCGGAATCGTGGTCTTGGCCGCTCCCAAACAAGGCTTGGTCGCCCAATCGCTAAGGAGGCGCCGTCAACGATCCCAATTCGCCGTCGAAATGTTGATTGTCCACCTTTCCACGCACTTGGAAACTCCCGAAGAAAAAGTTGAGAGCACCCTGCTTCACCTGGAGCGAGAACTTGGATGGGACCCAGAGCGGGCCGCCCAGATTGCGCAAGATGCCGAGCAGCGTGGCTTCATTAAGAACCATGATGGAGCCTTGACTTTGACACCGGCCGGAAATCACCTAGCCGCAACGGTAGCGGCGCGCTAGCCTTGGCTTAGCGTCAGGATCGATACTTCCGGGGGGCAGAGAAAGCGGCTCGGAGGACCCGTCGTCCCAATGCCCCGCGACACATACAACGGTGTGGGTGTCTCCGGGAAAAACCCGCTGAGATACTTCGATCCATTCTTCGATTTCATGGGTGTCAACCCTCCTGGAAATCGGAACTGACCGCCGTGGCTGTGCCCACTCAGCATAAGGTCAGCTTCAAATGGCAGGTGATCCACCATGTCTGGTTCGTGCCAAAGCACGACTGCCGCGCCTTCACCGGCGTCGCCCAGCGCCTGCATGGGATCGGACTGATTGGCATTGGCGGAGTCTATTCCGATCCAGTGGATTCCGGCGTGGAGCCACGTTTCATTGCGTAAGTAGCGTATGTTCAGCGCATCCAATACAGGTCGCAATCTCTCTGGGTTTCCAGCGCAATACTCTCGGTTCCCAGGAATGGCCACGGCATTGCCGTCCATGAGGAGCAACGGCTCCAGGACCGCCGAGAGCATGTCTTCCGAATCCGGTTTCCAGTAGGCGACCAGATCTCCGCCAAGGACCACCATGTCCGGCGATTCCTCAAGTGCGGCCGCAACCGCGCGCTGTGCCAGCTCCAGCGAGTAGTGGCCCCGAAGGTGCAGGTCGGTCAGTAAAGCGACTTTGAATCCATTGAGGGATCGTTTCCAGCCCCGAAGTTTCAGATGTCGACGCTCTACGACCAATCGGTTGGATTCGTACAGCGCCCCGTACGTAAGTAAAGCCGCGCTGGCCCCCGCCGCAAGAAATGCCCAGTCGCGCAGCCTCATACCTAAGTTATGACCCGCGGAGAGTCAGAATCGTTGCTTCCGGCGGGCAAAACAATCGCCAATTTGGACCCGTCGTTCCGACTCCGCGGCTGACATAGAGCGCTAAGTCAGCTCGGTCATAGAATCCGGCAACGTACTTTTTTGCTCCGCGAGGCGTATGTAGGGCAATCCCACCCGGGAGACATATCTGTCCACCGTGACTGTGCCCGGAAATCTGCAGGCTGGGGCCATGCGGAATTTCCTTTACGAAGTCTGGCTCATGCAGAAGCACAACGGTGTTGCG
>CAMLEL010000082.1 GCA_946478935.1 uncultured Armatimonadota bacterium | reverse complement strand
CCGACTCCCGAAGAGGAACCTGTTCGTGAGCCCAATACCTTGCCGGGTCAGCCTGCCACGGACTCCAACGCACCGGCGACGACTGGAACGGGTACCGGGCCAAACGAAACTTTGCCACCGGTCGGGCCCGGTCGAAACCCCCGTTCGGATCCCAAGCCGATCAAACCTCCCGCCAATCCGCCAGCGGAGCCGCCTCGGGAAGAAGCACTCACGGACGTCGAAATCTGCGCCGATAGTGGCATGCGGGCCAGCATTTATTGCCCGGAAACCGTCACGCGGCGATTTGCCCGAGGTCAGGAACCCAGACGGCGATGTACCCGCCACGGAGGCGATCAACACTAAGTCATGTCGGTCATTCACCAGCCGCGACGGCCTGAATATGATGCCCGAGTCCTACTCTTTCCCAGCATCCTGCTTGTGCTCCTCAGCCTCATCTTCTTAAGGCTGTGGTTTTTTCAGGTCGTTCAGTCTGAAGAGCTCGTGGAGCGAGCAGCCTCCCTCAATGCCTCGACGACTCCTGTGCTGGCTCCAAGAGGGCTCATCTATGACCGTAATGGGGTGATGATCGCAGGCGTGAAGCCCGAGTGGGTCGTCACCGCGGTGCCAAAGATCATCGACAAGAACCCCGAGGTTTTGGGTCGCCTTTCGGCGGAATTGGGAATTGACGTGAAGCGCCTGAAGGCCAAGGTCGAGGAAGGACGGTGGAAACCTTGGATGGCGACGCCCATTCACATTGGGGCGAGTACGAAAATCGCATCAAGTCTTGCCGAGCGCTCGAATGAGTTTCCTGGGATCGATATCCGATCGCAACCGATGCGTTACTATCCGGACAGTCGTTCCTTCTCTCACATGATGGGCTATGTCTGGGTGCCATCGCCGGAAGACGTAAAACGAATCCGGGCATTCGGGCGAGAGCCGGCAGACTATGTTGGCAAGGGCGGCCTCGAGAGCAAGTACGAACAACAGCTGATGGGTGAGATCGGCGAAACCCGATATGAAGTCGACTCAAAGCGGCGACCTACTCGTGTGCTCGGGCGCGATGCCCCGGTACCCGGCGACCAGCTGATTCTCAGCATTGACAAGAACCTTCAGCAGGAGGCGATGGCGGCGTTGGAAGGAAAGCGCGGTGCAGTGGTGGCGCTCGATCCAAAGACGGGCGAAGTCCTCTGCCTGGCGAGCGCTCCATCCTTCGATTTGAAGCTGTTCAAGACTGGAATCAGCAAGACGGATTTTGATCGGCTCCAGCAGGACCCGCGCAATCCATTTTTGAACCGCCCGATCCAAGTGAAATTTGCGCCCGGGTCCACGTTCAAGATCGTCACGTCGATAGCGGCAATGCAGCAGGGTCTCTTTGATCCTAACCGCCCGGAGTATTGTCGGGGTGGAATTCAGCTTGGCAACCGGTTTATCCGCTGCCTTGGCAATCATGGTTCGGTTACATTCCACCGTGCCATGACCAAGTCGTGTAATGCCTACTTTATGAGCTTGGCGCTAAAGGCCAAGCGGGCGGGCATGCTCCAAGCCTCATTGGATACCGGTATTTACGAGAAAACTGGAATTGATTTGCCGTCCGAACGCAGAGGCGATCTGCCGACCGAGCGCTACATGGAACGGTACTACCCAACGTATCGGTGGCCGTTAGCTGACACTGCTTTTTTGGGGATTGGACAAGGAATTTTGGCCGTAACGCCAATCCAAATGGCAAACGTCGCGGCAATGGTCGCAAACAATGGGGTCACCTACAAGCCTCATATGGTCCGAGCCATTCGGAACTCGATGGACTTCCAAAAAATTGAGAAGGTCGCGCCAGAGCAACTCCATCAAGTAAAAGGTGATCCGGCCTTTTGGAGCGCCATGCGCGCATCGCTGGTCAACGTAATCGAAGGCGGGACGGCAGGAAGCGCACGGATTCCGGGCATCACCTGGGGCGGAAAAACAGGCAGCGCAGAGCAGAAGAAGGGGAATCTGACCCATAGTTGGTTTGTCGGGTTCGCGCCCTATGACAATCCGAAAATCGCAATCTGCGTCTTCGTTGAGCAGGCCGGACATGGCGGGGAAGTCGCCGCACCGATCGCCAAGAAGGTCGTTCAGCGTTACTTGCTGCCGCCTAAGGATTCAATTGCCGACTCGAATTCCGGAACTCGGTCCAATGCTTCTCGAGCTTTGGATTCTGTCCCTGCGGAACGATAAGCTTCGGCCAACTTCTTGGCCGCCTCAATTCCGCGCTGGCAGATACCGATGGCCTTTTCCGGGGTCTCGCCTCCAAAATCCGTTCCACCAGCAGAGAATTTCTGGACTTCGGGGACGGTCGTCGTCGCGTATTGACCGTATAAGTCCAGAGCCCCACTAAGTAGATCGATCTTCTTGGAAATACTGTCTGACTGTTCTGCCAGATATACGCGCGCATCTGCCGTGGCAGTCTCGACCATCTGGGGAAGCGCACGAATCTGAAAGTACGGCGTGGCTTCAACGGCAACCATTCGCTCTGCATACTTTCGCGCTCGATCAGGCTCATTGAACTGACGGGCGATTTCCCAACCCAATCGCAGGGTGTTCAGGTTATTGGGGTCTCGTTCAAGGGCTGCTTGTATAGCGGATTCTGCCGACGCTACTTTCCCTTCGCCTTGATAGTACTTGGCCAAGTTTCTCAAGATTCGAGGCGAAGGCATTCGGTTGGCCGCATTGTGGATCGCTTCGCCGCGAACTCGCGGGTCGATGAGGTACCGGATGTTCCAAGCCTCACCGTCCATCGGGACGGCTGAGGACAGACCGTCAGCCAAGTTTCGGGCGGTCACTGCATCACCCTTTTGCAGCGCAAAGCGGATTTGCGCTCGCTGCCATTCTGCCCACCCAAAATAAGCGAGTAGGAGGGCGGGAATAGTCGACAGTACCGCCAGTCCGAGGCGTGCGAATTTAGGTGTGAACTCTGGGGCCACACTATCTGCGCTGAGGCAAAGGGCGACACCCATCAGCAGAAAAAAGGAAAGCCCGATTCCAAAGTAGTAGAGGTTGCTTTCAAACATGCCATGAGCAAAGGTCGCAGCCAAGGCGGCAACGATTCCGGCGCGGAGCATATTGCTCGACTCTGGCATAGCGCGAATACCACGGAAGATTACGAAACACCAAACTATGATCGCCGCCAGCAGGAGTAATGGCGTAAGCCAAGATGCCTCGACTGCCAATTGAAGAAGATTGTTGTGAGCCAGTTGGGTTTGCGTCGTGAGGCCAGGGCGTGAGCCTTCAAAGCGATAAGTGCCAATTCCGAACCCGGTCGGCCTCCGGGCAGTCAACTCGACGCTGCCCTGCCAGAGCAACTTGCGGAAGCCGAGCGATTGAGTTTCGGTTTCCGAAAAGGAAGCGACTCGGCCCAAGTTCGGCCCACTGGGTCCGTCTCTACGATTCGCAGCTTGAATTCCGTTAAACAACCCCAAGGCGAGCAGCAGCACCACTGCGCCTGAAGCGGCTCGGAGGACCTTGGCCCTTCCGATTTTCGACCAAGCGCCAGCAAGGATCGCAAACGTGACTACGGCGACCGCTGCCGCACCGAATCCAGCTTTGGAGCCAGTCAAGAATAGAGCTGTGCCGATGATAATGAGTCCGATGCCGGCAAGGAGGGCTGGTACTCGATCCAACTGGGCGAGGATCCCCAATCCCACCGCAAGTCCCAATACAAACATGCCGGCGGCGGCATTAGGGTTGACCCACCCTGCAAAGATGCGATAAGTCGGGTCAATCGCTCGCATTTGCTGGTACTCGACACCAATTCCGTAGAGGGCCAGGATGCATACCCCGACAAAGAAAGAGGCGAGAACGGTCTTTGGCCCCCGCTCGCGTCCGAGGATCGTCACACTCGCGAAGAACGCCAGGGCAAAAGTGAGCCACTCGGCCAGCGAGGCAAGGGAAGCGAGACGAAAGTCGGAGAGGCCCGTCGAAATAAAGAGCAGGCCGAAGAATCCGACCAAGATGCCGGTGAGTCGGATATTGGGCAGTTGAATCACGGATCGATTGGCCAGACTAATGGCAAGCGCCAAGCCGATTGGCGCGATGAGGACCAAGTGTGAAAGGAGCGGAAGTTCGAATCCTTGAAGCAGAGGTCCGCCCAACAATGCAACCAGGAAAGCCGAAATTCCAGGCTCTACCGGAAGCGCTTGGTCAGTCGAAATTTGGCCGCCCAGAAAGGGAATCGCGAATGCAGAAATCGCGACCAGAATCTGGGGCAGGGAAAGGCTTTTCATCGTTTGGAGAGCCACCTTTTCAACACATCAAACTTATTCTTCAAGATAAACAGTCCTGCGCGCATAGCCAGTGCCAGCCCTGCGCCGAAGAATGCAAATGGCCTCCAAAGGAGTGGCCTTTCGGGCAGCTGATTCTTTACATAGAACCTAAACATGGACCGGTGAAAGCGACCGATCATCCGATTGGGCGCTTTGTCGGTGCTGCGTCCAATAGCGTGAGTCACTAAGGATAGTGGGTAATACACTACTTTTCTGCCCGATTTCCAAACACGCCAGCACCAGTCAACATCTTCACAAAACATAAAGTACTCGGGATCGAATGCACCGACCTCATCGAACACCTCTTTTCGCACCACGAATGCGGCGCCTGACACCCAATCGACCGGTCCAACCTCACTGTGATCCATGTCCTGCATTAGGTAATCGCGCGTGAATCGATTCTTCGGAAACAGTCTGCCGATCGGCGTGTTTCGAAAGAGCGCAGCGAGCGGGTTGGGGAACCGACGACAGCTGTATTGGAGGGTACCGTCCGGATTCAAAAGCTTTGGGGCGACAATACCGGCTTCCGGATTTGCGGCCAAGTAGTCGAGGAGTCCACGGATTGCCCCGGGATGAACGATGGTGTCTGAGTTCAGGCAGAACGCATGTGGCGACCGTCGAAGGGCAAAGGCGTGGTTGTGCCCGCCGGTGAATCCCAGGTTCTGATACATCCTTTCAAGGCGAACCCAGGGAAACTCGGCCGCAATCATATCGGGCGAGCCATCCTCAGAGTTGTTATCCACCACAATCACCTCAAACGACGCCTCATCTCGGCGGTCCGCAAGGCTCTGCAGGCAGATTCGAGTGTCCTCGATCGTGTTCCAGCTGCAAATCGTGATGCTAACTTCCAAATCCGGCACTATAGCCCCTCGCCCGAATCCACGCGCCCACGATGATCAGTGAAAACAGGATCGCAAAAAGTGGTGCATTCCACCATTTAAGATGATGCTTCTTCAGAAATCGAATCAAGCTCCGATGCGATTCCCAAATCATCGCCTTTCGAACTTGCTTGGTGCCTTCACCACCGTGGTGCAGGATGCGCACGCTCGGTGAATAAAGAGTAGGCCAGCCTGAGCGATTCAGTCTATAGAGCAAGTCCACTTCATTGAAAAAGATGGGGAAGCTTTCATCGAACGGTGATTCAGTGTCGCCAATTTGGGCGAGCGCCTTTCTGCGTAGGAGAAGAAAGGTCCCCATTGGCTGCGGGGCCGGCTGCTCCATCTCATAATCGAAGTCATTCAAGCGATAGGATCCGAAGGGTCCCCAATCGACCTTGAGGATGTCGCCCAGGATGCCCAACACCGTCGGAAAACCTCGCACGGACTTCTGGGTCGAACCGTCGGTGGCAATTTGCCGTGCGCCAAACGCACCATAAGTTGGGTTGCAATCCATAACTCTTAACGCAGAGTCAAAAGTGTCCGGAACTGCCTCCGTATCCGGATTCAGAGTCAGAACCGCCTCGCCTTTAGCACTTTTGAAGCCAAGGTTGTTGCCTTCTGCGTATCCACTGTTTCGATCGTTGGCGATCAATCGAACTGCCGGGAACTCGGTCTGAACCATTTGGGCGCTTCCGTCGGTGGAAGCATTGTCGACAACGATCGTTTCGAATTCGCCAGTTGGCGGGTGATTCTCGATTGAGCGGAGACAGGATCGCAGGAACGTCTTCGTATTCCAGTTCACGATCACGATGCTCAGCATTGGCGCGGGAGTTTACACAGATGGAAACACAGTAATGGGCTGGCGAATTCCCCGTTCCGGTTTATTTTCCAGGTGATCGAGCGATGATAATCAGGAAACATCTCACCGGTTGAAGCGAATTCGCACGGAATGCGATGTATTTTCGGGCCAAGGATGAAAACTCTCCGCCTGTACCCTGCATCTATACGGTGTTTCAACCGATAAAAAGAAAGTTTGACGGATCAAAGTTGCTCCGTTTTAGGCCCCTGATCCGTCCGTAGGATAGCGTGGGATACGTCATCTAGGGTTGACAAGATTACTAGGTGCCTGGTATCTTCCTCGTGTTTGCCAAAGGACTCGGTCAAGAGGGGGCAGCGCCGCAAGGCGCAATAGGAGGAAAGTCTTGACGATCAAAAAAATCGCTTTGGGGGCATGTCTGCTCGTGTCGAGCACGGCTCTCACCCAAGACACAACTTATACCGTAAGACAGGGAGATACACTCTCCGAGATCGCAAGCAAATTCGGTGCAAATTCGAAAGCAATCTTAAGTGCAAATCATTTGCCAAGCGCCGACAAGCTTAAACTAGGTCAGAAACTCATCATTCCCATTGCGAGCAAGCAGACTTCTGCGAGCACCGCAATCAGCGGAAACGTCTACACAGTCGGTGCGGGAGATACCGACGAATCCATTGCCAAGCGCGTTGGCGTCACGGCGAAGGAATTGAGGGTTGCCAACATGGGAACCCAATGGACGCGACTTCAGATTGGCCAGAAATTGGTCATTCCGACGACCAAGGGTTGGTTCCAATCCATGGCGAATCACGCGGCCAATCAAGCTCATTCAGCGCCGTCGATGGATGCGAAGCCAGCTTTCACACTCGCAACTTCGATCAAGGCAACACCAGCCGCACCCAAAGTGGTTCAGCGAACTTACACGGTTCGGAAGGGTGACAACGACTGGATCATCGCCAAGCGCGTCGGCATCAAGCCATCCGTGCTGAAGACTTTGAATCCCAGTGTCAAGTGGACTAACCTTCAGATTGGAACGGACCTAAAGGTGCCGGGCACAAAGGTCTTGGCTCCGAAAGGGTCGGCAATTGCGGAGAATGAACCCAATTTGCCGAAGCTGCGAAGCCGCTATGCGGTCATCACCGGGGACGCGGTGACGATTCGACGGGGTCCGAGCGTGAGATTCCCGTCTCTGGCCCAGGTAGACAAGGGCACGCGTGTACTCGTTTTGGATCGCGACGGCTCCTGGTACAAGCTTCGATTCCCCAAGGGGACAGAAGCTTGGGTTCGGGCCGACTTCTTGGCTCCCACCAAGGCGCCCCAGGTTTTGGCAATGAAGGCCAATACCTCGAAATCGACGACGAAGAAGAAATCGTCTACGGTGGTCGCATCGAAGTCAAATCGTCCTTCCAGCCGATCCTCCCGCAATTCGCGCAACGTTACCGCTCGACGGCCAGCCAAAGATAATGGCCGACCACTCGTGGTGGCATCAGGCGATGGAAGCAGCCTTCTCGAAAAGGCGTCGTCGTTCTTGGGCGTGCGGTATCGATATGGCGCCGCTTCCCGGTCTGCTACGGACTGCTCTGGCTTTACCACCCAGGTGTTTCGGAGCCAAGGGGTCAAACTGCCTCGCACTGCGCGAGAGCAGTCTTCTCGTGGTCAGAAAGTGGCCAAGGGAAGTTTGAAGCCGGGCGACCTGGTGTTTTTCAACACCCGGGGATCGCGCGTCAGCCACGTTGGCATCTATAAAGGCAATGGCAAGTTCATTCACGCCAGCAGCGGTCGCGGCAAGGTCATGGTCAGCGACCTGAATGAGGGTTACTACAAGCGCCGATTCGCCGGGGCTCGTCGAGTGATCTCAAACAAGGGAACGACAGAAAAGAAGGTCGTCAAGAAAGAGGAGCCAAAAGAGGCTCCGGTCGAGCCAGTAACCAATCCGGCCGAGCAAAAGAGCTCAGCGCCGCCAGATAACGGCGACAAAGGCTAACCCAAAGATCGGGCAAGAGAAATCTTGCCCGATTTGCTTTTTGCCCCGGGACTCTTGAGATTACAAGTTCAATTCGGGCATAATTCCGAAGCTTCTGGCCCGGTCGTCTAGCGGTTAGGATGCCGCCCTTTCACGGCGGAGATCGCGGGTTCGAGTCCCGTCCGGGCTACCATAGTTTCAACAAATCCCCTCAGAGCGGCCGCCCGCTAAATCCGCGTTCTGGCGTGTACAGGATCCATTCCACATCGGGGATCTCGACTTCCATCCTGGCTCGCATCGCGGCGCACCCGGGCTGTTCAGTTGCATAGTGCCCGGCCCCGATGATCGCGAAATCCGGTTTATATTTTGCGGCGATAAAACGGGCGCCTTCTGAATTGCGTTCCTCCTCCACGGCACCGATCACGACCAGCTGCCAATCAAATCTGACTCCCACTCTTGCCACTGAATCCACAAAACAAGCCAACGGACC
>CAMLEL010000081.1 GCA_946478935.1 uncultured Armatimonadota bacterium | reverse complement strand
AGCTTCTCCGGACTTTAATTTGAGCTTGACTTCGGTGCCGTCCTCGCCCAGCAGCGCTCCGGAATTCTCAGGGGCCTTGCCGTCCACGGAAAGGATCACGTCTCCCTGCTTGATGCCAGCCACTTCCGCCGGGCTTTTCGGCAAAACGGTGGTCACAACGAGGGTGCTGTTTTCGGTTCGGGCCATGACTCCGATGCTCACGACGCTCGTGCGCTCCCGGCTTTCGGCTTGGCGAGGGGTCAGGAATCGGATGTGGCTGATGCCGAAGTCCCTCAGGGCCCGGTTGATCGTGCGGCTGAGTTCTACTTCCTTTTCCGCCTTGTCCAGGTCATCCTGATGTTTCTTCAGATATTCGGGCCACTTCTTGAGGTCGAGTCCGGGAACGAAGGCTCGAGACTCCATGATCTCAGCGATGCCCTTGAGAACATCCTCCTTTTGCTCTTTCGTGACGGGCCTTTCGCCCGGAGCTGCCTGGGCAGGAGCGGTGGGCGGCGTTTGCGCCAAAGAAATGGCGGCCAGCAATGTCATGCCTGCGCCAATAAGCGACCGATGGAATCTCATAATCTGTGCATACCTCGCGAGGGGAGTCGTTTGGTTCCGACGTCCGCCAATCCCAATGGTTCAATGCGGAGTCTAACTGAGTTTACGTAAACCTTCACAAAACCGCGTCACCCACTCGGGGCCAATTTCTCGCATTTTTGGGTTATCCACTCGATCGAGTATCCAGCGCGAGACTCCGCTTAGGCGAATCTTGATGAACGTTTCGAGGAGTTCCTCAGTCCGAGGCGGAAGGCTGCGTTTTTCCGTATATCCCGTCAGCATCGAATCGCGCAGTTCCTGAAAGTTCTCGTATTTGAGAAGATATCCCAGCGCCGCGCCGAAGTCGTACAGCAGAAAGCCATTGCCACAGTCATCGAAGTCGATCACGCTTAGCTCGCCCCGATCCACCAAAAGGTTGCCAGGGTGCAGGTCGGCATGGATGAGTCCAAAGAAATCTCCCGACCGGGGAAGTTCCGTCAAAACGGCCCGGGCCTCTGCATCGAGGTCCAGTAAGAAGTGGCGGTCATCTTCAGACAGGCCGTCGATCGGCTTGTCCATCTGATGGGTTTGGCGTGGTTCCTTGGCCCAATCGTGCAAGTTGCCTCGGGTGAAACCGAGGGGTGGCTGCCACGTCTCGGTGAAGTTGTGAAGATCGGCCATGGTCTGGCCCACCCACCTCGCGGCGATGGCGTCCATGCTGTCTCGCAAGAATGTGCCCTCCATCCAGCCGAACAAGACCACATGCCGTTCTTCCGGCACTTGGTCGCACCCAACAGTGACTACCCGGTTTTGGTAAGGGGCGGGAACTCGGAATCCCGATTCGCGCAACGCCGTGAGCAGCAGGACTTCGCTGTTGATCGACCCCAAGCTTTGGGGCCCGGGCCGACTGATGCGCAAGTTGAAGGTCGCATTTTCAGCCCGCACGAAATACGTCGTGTTCTCAAAGTGAGCCAATGGCTCGATTGCCAGCGGCACCACACCAAATTCATGAAGCGCCTTGCGTCCCAGGGCTTCCAGGGCGCCAACCTGCTCACTTTGATTCAGAGCGTTGAATTCAACTTGGGTGATTCTGATGATTTCGTCCTAGTCCATGAAACTATTCAGCCCCGCATACAATCTGAGGATTGAAATGGGAACTTTCTTGTGGTGGATCATTGTTGGCGCCCTTGCTGGAATCCTTGCCAAAGCCATTATGCCTGGCGATAAAGGCGAACCAAAGGGATGCCTCCTTACGATTGTGTTGGGGATTGCCGGCTCATTGCTCGTGGGCTTCATCATGCATAACTTGCTCGGTCAAGACCGAGGCGGCTTTATCGGAAGCATAGTTGGGGCGACGATCGGCGCGATTGTCCTCATCTTCCTTTTCAAGAAATTCTGGGCAAACCCTTAAGCGCCCACGAACTCACTTTCAAGGCCAACCCATCCTGCCGCATCGCGAATATCATCGAATGTTCGCATGTCGGTCGGTAGGTTGGCCAAAATTTCTTCACCGTAGCGTTTTGATCGCAGACGGGGATCGAGAATTGCAATGACCCCGCGATCTTCCGCCCGCCGAATCAACCTTCCTGCTCCTTGGCGCATGATCATTTTCGCGATCGGAAGGGTATGGCTACCAAAAGCATTCAGACCTTGGGTCTGCATCCATGCCAGTCTTGCGACCTGAGGTGGGTCGATTGGGACTTCGAACGGAATCCTCACCAAAACCACGCATGACAAGGTTTCGCCAGGGGCGTCGAATCCAGTCCAAAAAGATCGTAATGCGAACAACGACGCCTGGGTCATTTCCTTGAAGCGATCACCGATCGATCCAGCGCCGTATCGCCCTTGGACGTAGATGGGTAGATGTGGGGGTAGGTCGATGATCTGCCGAACCGCTTCCATCTCCCTGCGGGAGTGAAAAAGTACGAGTGTCCGGCCACCACACGTTTGGATGATCGCGGAAATCTCGTTGGCAAGGCGGCGATGGTAGTTGTCTTCGGTCCCCTCTTGCCGGGCTAAAGAAGGGTCGGGAATTGCGCCAGCTCTGGGCAAGTACAGAGAAGCATTGGTGTGATAGTCAAATGGAGACGGCAGAATCTCCTCAAAGACCGGCTCCGCACCGGTTGTTCGACGGAAGAATTCGAAGTTGCCATCGGTGGCCAGTGTGGCGGACAGGCATACGTAAGGTACTCGGTCCCAGATCAGCTCAGTCAAAGGCCCCGAGAGGTCGATCACGTCTTGCCGAAGCATCGCATCCGCATCCGTTCTGCCGGCATAGCTCACCGCCACGCCGTCAGGTTCGAACAGGTGGCTCGCGCCGCCACCAAACTCGCGGATATAGCTCAAATAGTTTCGAACGGTGTCGCCGGCCTGGCGAACCATCTCTCCCATGCCGTCGAAATCACGCCACATCTCGAAGAGCGATTCGACCGCGCGAATAAATCCCATCGACTCTTTCGCCACGAGGTTTGCGACGTCCTTTGCTGCCTCGACCCCGCCATGAGCAGAATGCTGTTTGACCTGTGGGTGCTGCATGACGTCGTTGGGCGACATGGTTAGAATTCCCGGTCTTCCGAGTTCCAGTGAGTATGCGATGAGGCTCTTTTGGCAACGGTCCAACCCATCTCGAAACTTCTGACAGAGACCTTTCCAGGTCTCCGTGTCATCAGCTGCCTGGGCGACTCCCATCAAGGCGCTCTCAAGGCGGGTCGTGATCGCAAAGAGGGAACCGATCTTTGGTCCGCTCAATTCGAATTCCAGTCCATTGACCGCTGCCTGGGGAAAATCATGAGCCTCATCCAAGATCAGGAAGTCGTATTCTCCAAGCAGGCCCTTACCGTCGTTCGAACGACCCAGCAAGGCATCTTGGATAACAACGCTGTGGTTGGTGATCACCACATTGCCTTTTTCCGCCTGCCGTCGCCCTCGATAGTAAAAGCAGTCGTTGTAGTTCGGGCAAAGGCGTCCAGGGCACACGGGTGGAGCCGAAACCTTCTGCCACAGCGATGTGATTTCCTTTTGCTTGAGCGGGAGCATCGACCTGAACTCGGTTTCAATCCCCAACTCGGCATTAAGCTGGAGGATGCCGACCAGGTCCGGAGCCTGTTCGAACAATGAGGTCAAGCAGGCATAGCGCTGGCGTCCAATGAGGAAGGCTGGCTTGGCCCGATCCACTTCGGGCACACCCTCAAAGAGGGATAGAGCCAGCGGCAGGTCTTTGCGCCAATACTGCTCTGCCAGTACGTTTGTATAGGTCGCAATGACGGTTCGTTTGCCGCTATAAATCGCATGGGCAATGGCGGGGATCAAGGCGGCCAGAGACTTTCCGAGTCCGGTCGGAGCCTCGATCGCACCGGTAGAAGGGCCCTCAATCATATCCGAAATCAGAAGTCCCAACTGCTGTTGGTCGGGTCGCTCGACGAATCCGGGCCGCTCCCGAAGTTTCGAAAATGCGTGCTCGATCAGATTCGAAACGGTAGACACAGCAATACATTCTAGCCTAAATCCGCCTATCGGAATGCGATAATGATATTGCGGTAAATCATGGGATCGAGCGGGTAGCAGTAGGATGGCGGTAACGATTCGGGATGTAGCCAATGCGGCGGGTGTCTCGCCCATGGCGGTGAGCAAGGTGCTCCATGACCGGGGAGCCAATGTCCGAGTGGGAACTCAAACCGCTGCGCTTATCCGACGAATCGCATCCGAGCTCAACTATCAGCCAAACGAGTTGGCACGAAGCTTCCGCCGCCGCCGTACCCAGACCATCGGACTGGTATTCGACAACTGGAGCAGGGTCTCTGGAGGTTCACAGTACTTCGCTCACTTGCTCGATGGCATCGCTGTTGCGGCATTCCCAAAGGGCTATTCGCTCACGATCTGTCCTCAACTGGTGATGGGCGGCGAGTCCTATGGCGATGGGCGCTTCGATGGCTTGCTTTGGGCAAAATTCGAATCTACACCGGAGAATCTGGCCGCCCTGAAGCGAAGCCGCAAACCAGTCGTGCTCCTGCACGCTCCGGGAGATGGGGTGGTTGAACTGGGATTCAACACGATCAGTTGCGACAACCGGGCTGGCATCGGGCAAGCGGTCGAACATTTGGCAGCGCTTGGCCACAAGAGAATTGGCTTTGTATCGGCGTTGTCGGTCGAGCATAACGATGAGACTCTCGCCCGAATCGCGGGAATGCACGAGTCCATGGCTCGCCGGAATCTGCAATTTGGGGATGAGGACATCTTCAACTGGGGTTACCAGGCTGATGAGTTCAGCCAATGGTGGGCGTCCAATCCGCCGCAAACTGCCCTTGTCCTCAGGTCCGAATCCATGGCGGGCAAACTTTTCGAGAGGGCAGCCCAACTTGGCGTTCGTATTCCACGCGATTTATCAGTCGTGGGATTTGACTCGACTGCTTACTGCGATGCTCTCGATCCACGCCTGACCAGCATCAGCCAACCCATTGAGGAAATGGCGAAACGCGCCACCGAGCTCTTACTGGAGATCATCGATGATGCGGGTGGCAAACCGCAGCAAACCGTCTATCCATGCGGCTTCGACGTTCGCGAATCCACCGCGCCACCTAGGCCTTAGCCAATGCAAAGAACCGCTCCGCGTTCGCTGAGGTTTGGTGCGCAGTTTCTTCAACTCCCAAACCCCAAATGGATGCAAGCATCGAGTTGACGTACGCGACGAAGCCTGGCCGGTTGGGCTTGCCCCTGTGTGGAACGGGTGTCAGATAAGGGGCGTCCGTCTCGATCAGCACCTTGTCTTTAGGCAAAGTTGCGACCAGCTTTCGCAAGGTCTCGGCGTTCTTGTAGGTCAGGGGGCCGTCGACCCCAAAGTAGCATCCGAGATCGATAGCTCGCACGGCATCCTCTTGATTGCCGGAAAAACAGTGCATCACCAAGCGTTTTTGGGGCCGTTTTGATTCCAAGATATCGAGTAAATCGCCGTAGGCTTCTCGGCAGTGCAGCACGATCGGTTTATCAAGCTCCTCCGCCAAGTCCAGCTGGCGGTCGAGCGAATTGAACTGCTCGGCACGGGACGCGTGGTCCCAATAGTAATCCAGGCCGATTTCACCGATGGCTACGACGTTTTCGGAACGGGCAAGGGCATTTAGTCGATTCCAATCAGTTGACGTGATTCTGGAAGAGGAGTTGGGATGGATGCCAACCGTCGCGAAGACACCGGGGAAGGTTTTGGCCAGTTCGATTGCGCGTTCGCTCGTCTCCAAGTCGATACCAATAACGACCATTCGCTCAACGTCCATCGAAGCGGCATGCGCGATTTCCTGTTCAGGATCGGGGAAAGCATCGACAAGGTTTAGATGACAGTGCGTGTCGATTAGCACCGAGTGCCTGCCCGGTCTCCGCAACGCATTTGACGGACGAGCTCCGGTAGCAGGTTTCCGACCGCATGGACGGCGCGCTTCGCTGATTCGGGCGATCCTGGCAGGTTGACGACCAACGAGTCTCCGATCATGCCCGCGATCCCTCGCGAAAGGTGCGCCGAGGGCTCATGGTCCCCACATCGCATCCTTATGAGTTCGCACAAGTTATCCGCCCGGCGGTCCAAGACATTGGCCGTTGCTTCCGGCGTGACATCTTCAGGGGAGAAGCCGGTCCCACCCATTGTCAAGATCACAGAACATCGCTCAGACATATGCCGTAAAGCATGGCGAATCTGGGTGAGTTCTCCGGCAATGATCACGTTCTCGAAAGAATCGAACCCGTATTGGCGCAGGGCATCGCTTACGGCTTTGCCGGTTTCGTCATCCTCGAAACAACGCGTATCGCTGATAGTAATGAGACCAATTCTCATGACAGCCTCGCTTAACCCGAGTTACTCGAAAATCCGAGCATTTGTTCGGCTTCAATCTCCAAACGCGTAATCTCCGCCTGAAGTTTCTGCCTTATCTCCTCGACCTGTTCGTCGCTTGCATCGCTCGGGACCGAAATGGGTTCACCGAAGTTTAACAGGCACCGTGCAAACGGATACGGCACCATGTAGCGGTCCCACGAGTTGGCTAAGAAGCGCGGGCGAGCCGAAACGCCGCAGGGCACCAACCAAGCTCCGGCCTTTTTCGCCATCACCATGATGCCGCCCTGGACGACTTTGGAAGGACCGCGAGGACCGTCCGGAGTGATCGCCATGGTCTCCCCTTTGCGCAGTTCGCGAATCGATTCGATCAAGGCTCGCTCGCCACCTCGACCCGTGCTGCCGCGGATCACGTTGAAGCCCAGATTTTCAAAGACGTGGGTTTGAATGTCGCCGTCCTTGGACTTGCTGATGATGACCCAGAAGCCCTTTCGTCGGAAGTAAATGCTGGCGATCATAGACCGGCCATGCCAGCCGCACAGCACTTTGCCGCCGGTCAGCTTTTCGATGGGTTCGTAGTTCAATACCTTGATTCGAAAAGTTGAACCAAGCAAACGAACCAGCATGTACGCCAGCCGGCTCAGAATCACCGGGCGGACTCGCCTCCACCAGCGCTTCACGGCATCCATCCCCGCTGCTTGGCAACCTCGACGCTGGCATGCAAGGGATACTTCGCCGCAAGCTGATCCAGGATTCGGCGGCTTTGCTCAGGATCGTGATCCCGTTCCAAGGCTGCCAGGGCGAGCATTGCGTCGGGGATGCGCGGGTCATCGTCTGCGCCATCGATCACGCTTGCCAGCAGAATGCGTGAGGCGTCCGGATCGCTCTCGCGCAAGCGATCCGCAATCTGGGTGCGACGCAGAGAAGCAATCTTGGGCAGCTCTCCAAGCTCGTTCAAGCGCGCAATCGTAGCCCCTTGCTGATCCTCAGGTTGGACGGACAAGAGCTTGTTCAGCGCCTCGGCCTCGGCGAGAGGATGGGCGAGCAAACGCTCCGACTCGCACAGGTCGTTGAGCGCCCGCAAATCATTTGGATGATCTTTGAGGTGCTGTCGGGCGGCAAGGGCGACGGCAGCCGGGCCTCGCTCGTTCATCTTGTCCAGGACCTCGTGACCCAACTTTCGGTGCCCGAGATCGGGTGCACGAAACAGCGCGCTCAGGATCAGACCCGCCAAAAACCCTCCGATATGAGCCCAGAACGAAACATTCGAGGCATTGCCAATATGGACGAATGCGCCAACGAACTGGAGGATGAGCCAAACGGCGGTCACCACCGCCACCGATAGCCCACGCTTGGGTGCGACAGGAACCTGAAGATGTGTGTAGCGGACGCTGTAGTAGGCGGCGCAGCCCGCGATCCCGCCGCTGGCCCCGATGAGGATCTCGGGATCGGGTTGGGCCATGGTGAACATAAAATGCGTCACCACACCCACAAGCCCGCTCACGAGGAAGACCGCCAGGAATCTCAGCGAGCCAGTGGCGAGTTCGACCGCTGCTCCGACCGCGGCAAGGAAAATCATGTTTCCCAACAGGTGAAGCAGATTCTGGTGTATGAAGATCGAAGTGAAAATCGTCGAAAAGGTCGGGTTCTTGGGGTTGAAGCCCAAATCCATCACAAGCTCCGGATTGTATGCGACAGCGAACGCCGCAACGAGGTTTGCGACGATCAGCAAGAGAGTAACAACCGGTACGCGTGATTTTTCGATCAAGCTTCTTGGAGGACATCTTCGGAGATGTCGACGTTCATGTAGGTTTCTTGGACGTCATCCAACTCCTCCAACTTATCCAGCAGCTTTAGGAGCTTCAGGGAGTCATCGTGCGAAAGATCCGCCTTATTGGTTGGCACATAGTTCAGTCCAACCTCCTTCGCTTTGAATCCGCTTTGGGCGAGCGAATCGTTTACCCGGTGCAAATCCTCCATTGCGGTGTGAATGGTGAATTCTTCCTCATCCGAAAGCACGTCTTCCGCGCCCGCTTCAAGCGCTGCCATGGTCAAAGCGTCCTCATCCACACTTCCCCGTGGGATCGTGATCTCGCCAACATGCTTGAACTGCCAGGCCACGAAGAACGCCTTGCCGTAACGCTCGAGGCCGAAC
>CAMLEL010000080.1 GCA_946478935.1 uncultured Armatimonadota bacterium | reverse complement strand
CACGAATCGTCGCTGAGTCATTTCCATTGGCCGACGTTGTGGTCACTGAAGGACCCTTCGCACACGCAACCAAGCTTTGCGCCGAATACCTCCTCGAAGTCGACTCTGACCGCCTCCTCCACAGCTTCCGGAAACATGCCGGACTCACCCCCAAAGGCGAGATTTACGGTGGTTGGGAGAACTCCGGACTCGCCGGACACACCCTTGGACACTACTTGACCGCATGCGCCCAGCAGTTCGCCGCAACTCAAGATCCCCGTTACAAGGCCAAAATCGACTACATCGTCGATGAATTGGTAGCCTGTCAGGTGGCTCGCCCCGATGGATGCATCTCAGCCATTCCGAACGGGGACAAGGCATTTGCCGAGGTTGCTTCCGGGAACATCCGCAGCAGCGGCTTTGACCTGAACGGAATGTGGTCGCCCTGGTACACCCATCACAAGGTTTTCGCGGGACTTCTCGATGCTCATGCCTTGACTAAGAACGAGAAGGCGCTCGGTGTTGCCGAAAAGTTTGCCGACTGGGCGATCGCCATAACGAGCAAACTCGACGATGCGCAATGGCAATCCATGCTCGTTTGCGAGTATGGAGGCATGAACGAAAGCCTTGTCGAACTGTTTGGGCGCACTCAAAAGCCGAAGTACCTTGACCTGGCCCGCAAGTTCTACGATCGCCGAGTCCTCGATCCTTTGAAGGAAGGTAAGGATCAACTCCAGGGCCGCCATTCGAACACCCAAATTCCAAAGCTGGTGGGTCTCGCCCGAATGTACGAGGTCACCGGTGATCAACCATCAAAAAATGCCGCGGCGTTTTTCTGGAAAACCGTGGTCCGCAATCATACGTATTCCATCGGCGGAAATAGCAACCATGAATATTTGGGTCCTGCCGGAAAACTCAGCGACCGCCTGTCATCCAACACCGCTGAGACCTGCAACACCTACAACATGCTTCGGTTGACTCGTCATATTTTCGCGTGGGAACCGACCGCCGAAGCCGCCGACTTTTACGAACGGGCTTACCTCAACCATATCCTGGCTTCACAAAACTCGCAGACCGGCATGATGACCTACTTCATGCCGCTCGGAAGCGGATCGCGCCGTCGATACAGCAACAAGTTCAACGACTTCACCTGTTGCCACGGGTCCGGGTTGGAGAATCACACCAAGCATGGCGACAGCGCCTATTTCCACCAGGGACGGGATCGACTCTGGGTAAATCTCTTCATGCCCACTCGGCTGAGCTGGCGGGAAACCGGTATCGAGTTGGTCCAAAAGACCGGTTTCCCGGCCTCAGGAGACGTGAGTCTTACGATTACCAAAGGCTCGCCGCAAGAGTTTGCGATGCTCATCCGGCAACCCGCTTGGGCTCAGAGGCCATTCGACATCCTCGTGAATAGCAGGGTCACCATTCGTGCTCAAAAGCCATCGTCGTTTGTAGAAATCAAACGCAAATGGCAGAAAGGCGATACGGTCCAGTTCAAGCTTCCGCTAGAGCTTAGAACAGAGGCCATGCCAGATAATCCAAACCGGATATCGCTGCTATATGGACCGATTGTGCTCGCTGCCGACATCGGACCGGCAAACCGGCCGGCGCCAAGGATTCCCGTCTTGGTCACCGATAACCAACCGATAGACGCCTGGCTCAAACCGGTACCTGGAAAAACGCTGCGATTTCAGACGACTCAAGCAGGACGCCCCGACGAGTTGACGTTCCGCCCGTTTTACGAAACTTCGGATAGTCGATACGCCGTTTACTTCGATCGATTCGATCAGGCAGGCTGGCAAAGACTCGAAGCTGAGTATCGTGCCGAGGAAGAGAGAGTTCGGGATCTCGAATCTCGAACCTTGGACTACGTTCGGATTGGTGAGATGCAGCCCGAGCGCGACCATAAACTCAAATCCGAACGAAACGACGTTCGCGAAGCAAATGGGCGCGGCTTCCGAACCCCGCTTGGCGGAGGCTGGTTCGAATTTGAAATGAAATGTGATCCAACTGCCCCGGTCGATCTCGTCATGACCTACTGGGGAAGCGACCGGAGTGAGCCTGTGTTTGATATCCTCATCGACGGAACGAAGCTGATCACGGAAGACTTGCCGAACCGCAAGCCAAATCAATTCTTTGACCAGCATCGTCAAGTGCCAGAAGCCCTGACCAAGGGCAAATCGACGATCGTCGTTCGGGTACAAGCCATTTCGGGTCGGCCCGCCGCCGCTGTTGCCGGCGCCCGGACGGTCAAGCGCAAGGAAACCGAATGAAACCTTCGAAGCCTCAAATCTGGTTTGTAACCGGGAGCCAGCATCTCTACGGGCCAGAGGCGATTCAGCAGGTTGCCGCCAATGCAAATGCGGTCTGCAGGGGATTGGGAGAGTCCATTTCTGCACCCGTCGACCTCCATTATAAGGAGCCGCTAACGAGGCCGGATGAGATTCGCCGGCTCTGCATCGAAGCGAACTCAGATCCAAACTGCGCTGGCTTGATCCTTTGGATGCACACGTTCTCACCCGCGAAAATGTGGATCGGAGGACTCACCCAACTCCAAAAGCCGATTGCGCACCTGCACACCCAGTTCAACCGCGAACTGCCCTGGGAATCCATCGATATGGATTTCATGAACCTCAATCAGGCCGCCCATGGAGACCGCGAAGCCGGGCATCTCCACAGCCGATTGGGATTGGCTCGCCAAGTGATTGTCGGACATTGGACTGATCCGGAGGTTGCCGAAACTTTGGACGCTTGGCTCAGAGTCGCTGCCGGATGGCACTCGCTCCAAGGAGCCAAAATTGCTCGGTTTGGCGACAACATGCGCCAGGTCGCTGTCACCGACGGCGACAAAGTCGCCGCTGAATCCAGATTTGGTTTCACGGTGGACGGATTCGGAATCGGAGACCTCGTCAAAGTATGCGGTGAAGTAGCAGACAAGGACGTCGCCTGCCTGATCGAGGAATACAGCGACGAATATGACGTCAACAGCGACCTTCTAATTGGAGGTGCTCGCCACGCCTCACTGCAGGATGCTGCACGTCAAGAACTGGGCATCCGAACTTTCTTGGAGGAAGGAGGTTATTCGGGGTTCACCACAACATTTGAGGACCTTCACGGGCTTGATCAGTTGCCCGGACTCGCGAGCCAGCGATTGATGTCAGAAGGCTTTGGATTTGGAGCAGAAGGCGATTGGAAGACTGCGGCTCTACTGCGGTTCGCTAAAGTCGCAGAGTCTGGCCATGCCAAGGGCACGAGCTTTATGGAGGACTACACGTACCACCTCGATCCGGCTCGCCCCCAGGTTCTTGGGGCCCACATGCTTGAAATCTGCCCGAGCATCGCTGGAACCAAACCGAAGCTGGAGATCCACCCGTTGGGAATCGGCGGAAAGGCAGACCCCGTTCGGCTCGTTTTCGACGCTCGTTCTGGTCCGGCGACCAATGCGAGCCTGGTCGATATGGGTGGCAGGTTCCGCCTCGTCGTCAATGATGTGGTCGCGCAGACGGTGCCGCCGATGCCTCATCTTCCGGTCGCCAGAGCGGTTTGGGAATGTGCGCCGGACTTCCGAACTGCCACATCTGCGTGGATTTATGCCGGAGGCGCTCATCATACGGTGTACTCATATAACCTCGGCTCCCGGCACTATCGGATGCTCGGAGAAATCGCCGGTGTCGAGACATTGGTGATCGATTCCGACACGAAATTGCAGGCATTCCGAAACGAGCTTCGGTGGAACGAGGTGTACTACCGCCATCGTGGCTAGATTTTCGCTAGGGCTGGACTACGGAACCAACAGTGTTCGGGCGCTGCTCGTCGACGTCGAAAATGGCGAGGAAGTCGCAACCTCTGTGTATGACTTTCCTTCGGGACAGAATGGGATCCTTCTTGACCCGCGCGACCCAAACCTCGCCCGCCAGAACCCCATGGATTACTGGCAGGGCTTTGTCGCGGTCACGCAGAGCGTTTTGAAGGCCATCAATCCAGCTGAGGTAATCGGCATCGGCGTGGACACAACAGGTTCCAGTCCCATCCCGGTCAATCACGACGGCTGGGCGCTCTCCACTGACCCCCGATTCAAGGACAATCTCGCCGCATACTGCTGGCTTTGGAAGGACCACACCTCTCACGCGGAAGCGGCCGAGATCACTGCCAAGGCAACCGAATTGGGCGTACCGTACTTGGCGAAGTGTGGCGGTGTCTATTCGTCTGAGTGGTTTTGGTCGAAGATCCTTCATTGCGCTCGTTCGGCCCCCGAGGTCTTTGAAGCGGCTCATTCGTGGGTCGAGTGTTGTGACTTTGTGGTCGGATTCCTAACCGGCCGTTCTCGTCCAGAGGAGTTGTCTCGCTCAATCTGTGCCGCCGGACATAAGGCGATGTATGCCGACGAATGGGGTGGACTTCCTTCAAAGGAGTTCCTGAGCGCACTGGACCCCCGCTTGGCGGCGCTCCGAGATCGCCTTTATGAACAAGCGGTAACCAGTGACCATTCTGCTGGCGGCCTGTCGAACCAGGCAGCTGAAGCGAGTGGGCTGCCTGCAGGGATACCAGTGGCCGTTGGCGCGTTCGACGCTCACTTCGGAGCCGTCGCATCCGGTGCGATGCCAGGTGTCCTCGTCAAGATCATCGGAACGAGCACATGCGACTGCATGGTCCATCCGACCACCTCTTCGCTACCCGACATTCCCGGTCTCTGTGGAATCGTGCCGGGCTCCATTTTGCCGGGTTACTATGGAATCGAAGCAGGACAGTCGGCCGTTGGCGATATCTTCAACTGGGTCTCCAATCTTACGAGCAAGGGCCACGAGGAGCTTTCCGAGCAGGCCAGTCGTTTGCGTGCTGGCGAGTCCGGCCTCCTTGCCCTCGACTGGAATAACGGGAATCGAACCGTCCTTGTCGATCCATTGCTCAGCGGTCTGATCGTCGGCCAGTCGCTTCATACGACGCCGGGCGAGATGTATCGAGCCGCAATCGAAGCGACGGCATACGGTGCACTGAAGATCATCGAACGCTTGGAAAACTATGGGGTTCGGGTGGAAGAGGTCGTGAACTGCGGCGGGATCGCTGAGAAGAGCCCGCTCACCATGCAGATCTATGCCGACGTCTGCAATCGACCGATGAAGATATCTCGATCCGCTCAGACATGCGCACTGGGGTCGGCGATCTTCGGCTCCGTGGTCGGAGGCGCCTATCAGACCGTGGAACAGGCTCAAGCAAAGATGGTCGGATTTAAGGATCGCGTTTACCATCCTGATCCAGCTTCCGCTGCGACTTATGCGCGGCTTTTCACGCTCTACTGCGACCTTCACGATGCATTCGGCACCTCTAATTGGCAGGGCAACCTGGGTCACATCATGAAAAGTCTGATCGCAATTCGCGAGGAAATCCGTGGCCAGTGACCATGCTTTGAGGCTAGAGGTCGCCCGGGCGAACTGGGCGCTGCCAACCTCGGGCTTGGTTACGATGCACTCTGGAAACGCGAGCGGCTACGATTCAGGGTCCGACATCTTGTATATCAAACCCTCGGGCATGGACTACGACGCCATCACCGCCGAGAATCTGGCCGCAGTTCGCGTTTCGACCGGGGAGATCCTGTCACCTGGCGTGCGGCCAAGTGTGGACCTTCCGCATCACCTGTTTCTGTATCGAAATGTGCCCGGATTGGGAGGCATCATTCACACCCATAGCAACTATGCGACGGCCTTTGCCGCAGTAGGGCGACCCATACCTCTGGTGCTGACCGCGATCGCGGATGAATTCGGGGCCGAAATCCCCTGTGCACCTTATGTCGATAATGAAGGCGAGCATATTGGCGAGGCCATCCTCAAGCATCGCAATCGGGCTCCCGCCATCCTTCTTGGTAACCACGGGGTGTTCGCCTGGGGTGAATCTCCGAGAGCGGCGTTGAAGGCTGCGATCATGACGGAAGATGTGGCAAAAACGGTGTGGCTCGCCATGGCACTTGGCGAACCCAAGGTCATCCCGGCTGACGAAGCGGAAAAATGGTTCGATCGATACCAGAATCGATATGGCCAACGCTAAGTGGTTTTTGCTGACCACTCGATCAGTTTCTGCAGCAGTATGAAGAACAACAGCAGCGTGCCGATGAAGATCTTGGTCCACCAAGAGCTCAGCGTGCCATCAAACGTAATCGCCGTTTGAATCACTCCGAGGATCAGAACGCCGATAAACGAACCGAGCACCGACCCATACCCACCGCTCAGCAGGGTTCCGCCGATCACCACGGCGGCAATGGCATCGAGCTCCAGGCCCGTGCCAGAAAGAGCATTCCCCGAACCGGTGTAGAGCGCGTAAACCAAGCCGCCGAGAGCCGCGCAAACTCCACTCATGGTGTAGATCAGGACCTTGGTCTGGGGCACCGGCAACCCCATCAATGCTGCGGATGATTCACTCCCTCCGATTGCGTAAGTCGTTCGGCCAAAGCGAGTTTGCTTGGCCAGATAGATTCCAACCGTCAGCACCGCAATCCAAATGATCGATGAAAGGGGCAGTGACGCACGTCCCGGCAAACTGATGGAGAACTGAGACAGGCTGGTGAAAGCCGGATGGTCGACCAGCATCGATTCTCGACTGATCGACAGTGACAGCCCGCGACAGAAGAAGAGTCCACCGAGCGTCACCAGAAACGGGGGAAGCTTGAAGTTCTGGATGAGTAAGCCCTGGGCCAATCCGATCGCCGCACCAAATGCCAAAACGGCCAACACCGCGAGGGCGGGGTGCCAATGAGCCTTGGTCACTGCCCAAGCAGCCATGATGCCGGAACAGCCGACCATGGCTCCGACAGACAGGTCAATCCCGCCCGTAAGAATCACAAATGTCAGGCCGACTGCGATGATGCCAAGAAATGCATTGTCGCTGAGCAGATTGAACAGGACCCGCAGTGAGAAAAAGCCCTCGAATCGGAACCCAGCGGCCACGTACAGTAGGATTCCCACGACCAAGGTGGCCACAATCGGCAGTCGCTGCTTCATGCCTGGACTACCTTCCGGGTGAATTTTCGCCGGAATTCCTCAGACTGCAGCAGGCAGACGGCAATCACGATCAACGCTTTCAAGATAAGCGTCACTTCGGCAGCGACGCCTCGGGTGAGAATCGTCGTTGTCAGCGCCTGCATTAATATCGCGCCGACAACGGAGCCTGCGATCGTAAATCGACCGCCAGCCATAGCCGTCCCACCGACGGCTACGGCCAAAATCGCATCGAGTTCCAAGTAGAGTCCGGCCTTGTTTGCATCAGCGGCCTTGATATCGGCGGTTCCGATGAGTCCGGCAATCCCGGCGCAGATCGCGCAGATCACGTACACCGACACTTTGATCGAGCCCACATGAACGCCCGCGTATCGACTGGCGGTCTCATTGCTGCCAGTACTCGCTATCAATTGACCGAGCGCGGTGAAATTTGTCAAACCTGCGACCAGGGCGAGCGTTGCGGTAAAGATCCAAACTGGCATGGGAAAGCCCAGGAAGGAGCCGCTTCCGATCACCTGAAACGCTGGTTCCTCGAACACGACGATCTGGCCATTGGTCAAGAGCTGCGCAATGCCACGGCCCGTTACCATCAGGAGAAGTGTGGCGACGATTGGCTGAACCTTGAATACCGCGACGAGCAATCCGTTGAATAACCCGCAGACCAAAGCTGCGAGCAGCGAAAAGAGGATTATCGAGCCCACTCCCAGACTCGGCATCTGGCTCAAAAAGAGCCCCTCCGGACGAGCGATGAGACAGGCTGCGCAGGCTCCCGTGATCGCCATCACTGCGCCAACGGAAAGGTCGACGCCACCGGTCGCAATGACCAGGGTCATCCCGACTGCAAGTAAAAGCACAGGAACAGCGCGGTTCAAAATGTCGATCAGGCTCCCAAACAAGCGCCCGTCTCGAACCTCGATCATGAAGAAGCTCGGAGTGAAAACGAGGTTGAACGCCAAGACCAGGAGCAGGAGCACCACGGCCCACAGGAATGGCCATTGTCTCCAGTTCATTGTGCATCTCCGGCGATCACCTTCATCACCCGTTCTTCCGAAATCTCTTCATCGTGGAGTTCGCCGACCATCCGTCGGTCACGCATCACCACGATTTTTGAGCTGCTTCGCACGACTTCTTCGAGTTCGGAAGATACAAACAGAAAGCCCATGCCATTGGCTCGAAGAGACTCGACAAGATTTGCGATCTCGAATTTCGCGCCAACGTCGATGCCGCGCGTTGGCTCATCGAGCAAAAGCAGCCTGGGATTGGCGGCCAGCCAACGGGCAAGCAATACCTTTTGCTGATTGCCTCCGCTCAGGAACTGAATAGGTTTCTCAGCATCGGATGTCGCAATCTTCAGCATTTGGATGTATTTCGATACCGTTGCCGCTTGCTCACGTCGCGAAACTCGTCGCCACCAGCCTCGCCGGTTCTGAACAACCAGCATCAGATTCTCGCGCACACTGAGTTCGGGCAAGATGCCTTCAGCCTTCCGATCTTCGGGACAGAGCCCGAGTCCGCGCCGGATTGCCTTGCGCGGATTCAACCGGGTCACGCGCTTGCCACCCAGT
>CAMLEL010000079.1 GCA_946478935.1 uncultured Armatimonadota bacterium | reverse complement strand
ACCTCGGTCAGTATCCGCTCGCCAATGGCCAGGTCTATGGCGGAGGCGAAAAAACCGAAGAGAACCAAATGCCGGTGGAAGAGTGCGGCAACATGCTGATTCTTGCCTCAGCTTTGGCCGAACATGACGAGCATCGACCCTTCGTTGCCCAATACAAACCCCTGTTGGACAAGTGGGCCGATTACCTCCTATCAAAGGGCATGGACCCCGAGAACCAGCTTTGCACAGACGACTTTGCCGGTCATCTCGCGCATAACGCCAATCTCTCGTTAAAAGCGATTGTTGCCCTGGCCGCCTACGCCAAAGCGCTTCCAATGCTGGACCCCAAGGCAACAAAGAGGGCATCCGATCTGCGCGGGAAAGCAGAAACAATGGCCAAAGAGTGGGCCCGCATGGCAGACGACGGCGATCATTTCCGACTAGCCTTCGACAAGCCGGGCACTTGGAGCCAAAAATACAACCTGATTTGGGACAAGGTGCTGGACCTGAAACTCTTCCCGAAGGACGTTTACACCAAAGAGTTGGCATCCTATCAAAAGCGGATCGGCAAATACGGGCTCCCGCTGGACAACCGCAGCACCTATACCAAGCTCGATTGGTGCGTCTGGACCGCTTGCCTGACGGACTCGCGCGCGGAATTCGATAGGCACATGAGACCCATTTGGAAGTGGATGAACGAGACAACCAGCCGCGTTCCCCTGACTGATTGGTACTACACCGACAGCGGCAAGCAGGCCGGGTTCCAGGCGCGATCCGTCGTGGGAGGCGTGTTTATGCCGATGCTCCTGAAATAGGACATCGGCCCACGCCATGGCCACCCTCCGTCTGGTAAAATCTCCGATTGCGCGCGGGTGGCGAAATTGGTAGACGCGCTACCTTGAGGTGGTAGTGCCCACAAGGCGTGAAGGTTCGAGTCCTTTCCCGCGCACCATAACCGGATAATCGGCAGGCTTGATCTTAAAGACGCCTGACTCCTTCTCTTCCAGATGCACGGGCACGGCATTCTCCAGCGCAACCTTGCTCCCGCCAGAAAGCTTTCTGATCAGCATCCCGCCGTGGATGGAGTGCCCCACAATCAGCACTCGCTTCCCAGAATTTGACCATGTCTGCTTGATTCGCTTGACGGCCAGGTCGACCTGCCGCAGGCCATCGTTGTAGGTTGGTGCATCGATCAATCGTTGGCCATCGGGACGCAGATTGAAGATCCCATTCAAGCTCGAGTGCCATTCGATCTTCGGACCGAACCTAACCTGCGGGGATGCGGGCCAGTTCCTCTCTGCTCCATCCTGGTGGCAGCATTCCAAGAGTTCGGGCCAAATCTCCGCCTTTGTCCCGCTTCGCTGAAGAAATGGTGCAACCGTCTTCAACGCCCTTGGGGAAGGACTCACGATCACGGCATCAAACTCCATCTGCTGCAACTGCGCCGTTAGTTTGGTGACCTGCGATTTTCCAAGTTCAGAGAATGCATTCAGGGTCGTGGAGTTATATCTACCCGTGGCGTTTGCCACCGTTTCGGCATGACGAAGATGAGTTCCGTGGTTTGAGCAGGAACGAGGGCAAGAAAGACAAGACTGATCATTCCAAACTCCTAAGACTCACTTAATAACTTTACGGCTTCTTCGGCTTCGGCGAGCGCCTTTTGGTGAGATTCCGCCATGGCCTCGTGATCGATGCCGATCTTCTTCATGAACTTCGAAACCATTTTGGGCGGCCGCTTGACGATGCCTTTCCACACCTTCATGTGATCCTGCGCAGTATCCAGGGCAGTTTTCTTACGTTTGTTTCTCAAGGTCCGGTCAGCTCCTGCTGCCAATAGTAGAGATATACATCGGACCTCGCCACGGTTGGCTGCGAGCATCAGCGCCGTATTGCCGCCTTCATCACGGACGTTCAAGTCTGCGCCATGCTCGATCAAAACTCGGACGGACGAGGGCGATCCCCAGTCTCCATCGACCGCTTCGTGGATTGGATATAACCCTCTTCGGGTCCCTTTGTTTACGTCTGCTCCCGCCTCCAATAAGATGCCCAGGGTCTCCAACACCACCTCGTTTTCGCGTCCACCATTCCCGTCTCCCTGCCAGCAGCACCAAGTCAATGGAGTGCCCAGGTCTTTGCTTAGATAGTTCGGGTCGGCACCCATTCCGAGAAGGATGCGAACGGCGTGCGGGTTCATTCGCACCCCTGAACACGTCATCAGTTTTTCATTGATGTAATGCGCTCGCTCAGAATCCGGGAATTGATCGATGAGAAATTGGGCAACGGCGTATTTCTCATCTTCGAACGCTTCGTCTACCGCATCAAAGCTGAACCGGCCAGGTCCCATTCGCGCCCCGGCATTCCACAGGGCCTCGACCACTTCCACGCTTGCGGCATGGTCCAAAGCGTTTTCGCCCTGGCAGATAAAGTCGGCAGGAAATCCCGCTTCTAAAATAAGTTGAACGCAATCTGCGCTGCCACTCTGCGCGGCTTGAAAGAGGGGAACCGCGTAGGTTTCGAACTGCTCGTTCGTCCGATCGCGCTCCAATTCCGGAATCTCGAACTCCTTCGGCCACCGGGCTCGGTTCTTGGCCGGAACTGGCCAAACGGAAGCGCCGCGCTCGATCAGTAAGCGCAATCTCTCAGGATCTCCGATCGAAGCCGCTTCACCCACCGACGTCCGGCCATTGTTTGCAAACTCGCTGGGGTTCGCTCCGGCATCGAGAATGAGACGCAGCCGTTCGGCGTCACCGCCACCCCAATCCAAAAATGGATGATCTGGTGGCAGTTTCGAAAGGTACTCAGGAGTCGGTGGATAGTGGGTGACTCCACCCGCCGCGTAGAAAAGCGCCGTCACTTCGCCGGCCGAAACCGTGAATACATCGGATCCTGCCGAGAGCAGGGCTCTCACCGTGGCCGCATTGGATCTTGGACTCGCGGCTGCCCACATCAAGGGCGTGAAGTCAACCAGGAATGCACCGTGGTCGCAGTATGCCGGATGTCGGGCATCCACGCTGGCGCCGCCCGCCACGAGTTCGGTAACCCTGGCCGCATATCCCTCTCGGGCCGCTTCAAAAATTTGGCGATCGATCTCGCGCATGGCATTTCAATTTACTTCTTCAGCCGGTCAGTCACCTCTGTGAACTCCAAAGGTCGTCCGAATGTCGAATACCAACTCCTATCCGGAAGGTTCTGGAGAGATTCTCCAAAAACCACGCGCAAAATGGTTCGAAAGCTGTTGACGGGTGTCATGTCCGGATAGATCTCGGCCAACAATTGAGGTGGCCCCAGGTAGGTACTCAGGATTGGAAAACACTCGTGAATGTTGGTGCTTTCCAAACTCGATTGATCGAGTCCGAGCTTCGGCCCATGATCACCCTGAATCAAGATGATCGGTGGCTCTTTGTATTGCTTGAGAATCTCGTCCACCGCAGCCAAAACCTTCTTCGCAATATGCTGGCTCTGGTCTCGGTAACCTAATCGATAACTCTCCTGACTTCCCGCCACTCGCATATAGTCGCTTCCATCCCAAAAACCATATGCGTATTTCGGAAGACGTTTTTCTCCGTTTGGTCCAAAGACGAACGGCGGATGGGGCGCAAGAATATGGGCAAATGTAAATCTTGGTCCTTTTTGCCGGAATCGAACGTTTCCGAGTTTTTGGAAGGCATCGTCGATCAGACGTCGCCTGGTCTCGAACTGTGATAGTGGTCCCTCCAGCAACGATCGAAACGGAGTTTTCTGAATCAACAGGATTTCGAACAATCCAAGTCCCTTCCGACCGTACGATTGTCCCGCATCGGTAAATTGCAGGGGCGGAAACCCCGTTCCGATATACGTGAACTCATATTCCTTTTCACGCAGATACTTCAATAGAGCATTATCATTGATCGCGGTCTGAAAGGACGGGCGTTCATTTGACTTTGTGATTGAGCTTAGACTCTGGACATAATCCAAATTTAACGAACTTGAAATAGAAAGTTCCGTTTGACAATAATTGGCATGTGCCTGTGTTGCAGTTTTGAATCCGCGCTTGCTCAAAGCAGCTAGAAAATCCTTGTCTGAGAAATCGTACATTTCCTCGAATACATCGCTTCGCCCATATCCGTCTAAAATGATGTAGATGATGTCGGGATGATGTTCATCGGGTCGAGCATCTGTGCGGTCCAGTTCTGTGGCTTCGGTTCGATCACTGCGTGATACCCCTGCGCCGACGATCGATCCAATCGCCATGAGGCATAGTGCGCCGGCAAATATAGCCAATGCTGTATGCCAACGCCAGAATCGCATCAGCAGAGTTGCTCCCAATAGTGTCACAACCGCCCAGATAACAACATAGAGTGGACTGTCCAGTATAACTGGAAGCCACTCAGACCATGCCGAGTACGTCAGCATCGAAACAAGTACCGCTGATACCCCAACTGAAGCTTTGGCGTAATCCTTCGTCAATAGATTGAGTAGTAGCGTCAAGAGAACAGACAGACAGGCCCATATAACCAACGGGCGAATCAATTCGTTCATGGGCAGCAGAGATTGATTCGCTGAGTATAGTGACAGCAGCGGGTATGCGCTCAAGAGCACGGGATAGAGTTTCTTCAAAAACTTCATTCCGTTTTCGCAAACAAATAAAGAATTCGACCAGAGTCCCCTACGTTTCGCTGAGCTTCAACGCGATAGAACTCACCAAACGCCTGCTCAAAGCTCGACCGGTCGTAGGCGTGTACTTTTTCGCTTCGGGCGTGCATCATCCGTTTGACCTGGGGATCCTCGGGCGGCACAAATTCGATGATGAGATGGTCCGCAATCTCCGAGAAGAACTCGGCAATCAACTCTAATGGTGTCGAGTGCCCAATACAAAGGTGGTGAACCAGCGCCAGCGCCATCAAAACATCCGGCTTGCCTCGGTCCTTGATCGAAGATCGTTCGTTCAAGTTCCAGCCCAGCCTCGGCGATGGATTCGTGAGATCCTGTATCAGTGGCAGAAATGAATCGGCTTGCGTACTTTTTGCCTCTCGATAGGCCGTGTCAACCGCGACATGGTCGAAATCCCACATGATCACCTTGAGGCCGGCATCGAGTGCGATTCGGCTGAACCTGCCGGTATTACCTCCGAAATCCCAGCAAGTCTGGCCCGCTTTGGCGGCCCTCGGCAGCAGCTCGGCCACGATCGCCTCCTTTTCGCGGATTGAGCTGTCCGAATAACTCGTATCGTCGTAATAGTTCGACCAGGTGGACTGTCGCTTGGGCATTTGCAGCTTTTCGATCGTGCCTTCGAGGTTGTCCAGCAGAGCCAATTGACTGGTCAGGCTCACGCCTCTGCCAACTTCCATAACCGCGCCTTGCCGCTCGTTCGCCTTCGCATGAAGGTGAATGTGACTGAGGAGCCCCACGTTGCTTTTGCTCCTCAAGGGCAGCAAGTGCGAGGCAAGGTCGATCGGGATGCCATCGATGTTCGCCCGAAGCAGCAGGGACATGCGGACGTCTCGGTACGACATCAAAGCCAGCGGCGCCAGAAAGTGCTGGCAGAACTGCCGGTAGCCAACCCAGGGCGCTCCATTGACGCTCCGCTCGAACGACAAGGTGTCGATGAAAACCGGCTTGCATCCCCTGAACTGAACGTTATACGCCGTCGCATCCTTCAGGGTGAATCCCTCCTGAATTCCGATCTTTTGAAGCCTGAGCGTCAATAGAGCCGCATCCTTGAGTTGGCTGAAGCACCATTCATACGGGTATGAAATGAATGGGATTCGCTCCGGACGCACCACCAAGCTTCCATCGGCCTCGGTGCGCTCAGGCGCATGAGCAACGATGTGCCCATCCGCCACCGACCGCTGAAAGAACTTGGAGCTTTCTACTGCTCGAAACTCTTCTATAAAAGATGCGTCGATATGGCGAAAAAGGCAACCACCTTTTTCAAAAACGAATCCTGATGGATCGCGAAAAGAGGACCCTAACCTCCTCGGGCGCATTATTCTTGAGTGCGGTCTTTCCGATTCACTTGAACAATGGCGCGCAGATTGGCCCATTGCGTCTTCACGATGTACCCAAGGGAAAGGACTGAGGCGATAACGATTTGGAAGATCATGCTTCCAGACCCACCATCCAGATACGCGAGGTGCACAAGCGGCAAAGAGTTCATGAACTGAACAACGCACCAATGGGACTAATGTTCAGTGATTTTAAATAAATAAGGCGAAGGGAGACTAAATTGATTACTTCAGTATATAAAAGTGAAATACGTAATTAACGCACTTGGTGCGTTGTGCCCCGCCGGAAGCCGTCAGCGGTTGAGTCTCATTATCATGGTCGGGTGTTTGACGCCATAAAGTTCGCAAAAACGCCAAAAAAACTTCTTAGCTGGCGACGGCCCGCCGGGGCCTTGGGGAAAGCTCGCCGCCACATGAGGCGCAGGTCCATTCCAACTCTTCGGCACAATCGATGCAGTATGTGCATTCAAAACTGCAGATGAAAGCATCGCTTTCCCATTCAAGCGACTTCCCGCATCGTTCGCAGACGCATTTCATTTCCAAACCCATCTTGTCTCCAACCGGCCATTCTCACGGCTCACAAGCAATACTTTGCGATCCGGAGGTGGGTTCCCATCCGCGAGGCAGATTGGGACTTTGTGCGTTCGCTGGTAACCTCCCATCCCGATCATGAGGATCGTCTTTCAAGGAGATAGCATCACCGACGCTGGCCGCGACCGTAGCGATCCAGGATCTTTCGGGAACGGTTACGTGCTCAAAACCACCCAGGCTCTTGGGTCAGAGATCACCTGCTTGAATCGGGGCATCAGTGGCAATCGAGTTTACGATTTGGAAGCCCGTTGGCAAGCCGACTGCCTGGATCTCAACCCGGATATCGTCACCATCCTGATCGGAATCAACGACACTTGGAGGCGCTTCGATTCGAATACGGCTTCTCCGATCGATGATTTCGAGCAGTCCCTCGCCAGGATCTGCGAGGCATGCACTTACATAAAATCCAAATTGATCCTGCTGGAGCCCTTCCTGCTACCTGTGCCTGAGGATCGACTGAAATGGCGCACAGACTTGGATCCACGCATCCAAGCTGTCAGGCGGGTCGCTTCAAGATTTGCCGATCGGTACGTGCCACTGGACGGATTATTTGCCGCCGCTACCTGCCGATCTGAAGCAGCGGAACTGGCGCAAGATGGAGTTCATCCATCCGATTTGGGCCATCAGCTGATTTCAGATCACCTGCTCCATGCCTTACAAGAAATCCTCTGACCAACCATCGGCACTGATCAACAGTTGGAGAACCAGAGGCGGGCTGGTACCCTATACGCTTCGATGACGGTTCGCGAACTGCGTGAAAAGTACCTTCAATTCTTCAAGTCCAAGGGACACGATGTCTTTCCCTCGGGCTCACTGATTCCTGTCGATGTGACCGGCCGACTCGACGAGAGTCTGCTCTTTAACGGCGCCGGAATGGTGCAGTTCAAGCCGTACTTTCGAGGCATCGCCGAACCACCCAACAAACGCCTGACGACCGCCCAGAAGTGCGTCCGCACCGGCGACATCGAAGATGTGGGCAATCTCAGCCACCTGACCTTCTTTGAGATGCTCGGCAACTTCTCGTTTGGGGACTACTTCAAAAAGGAAGCGATCGCCTATTCCTGGGAGTTTCTGACTTCGCCGGAATGGCTCGGCTTGGATCCTCAGCGCCTCAGCTTTACGGTTTTTGAAGAGGACGACGAGACCTACGGCTACTGGAAGGAGCACTTCGCCTCGGTCGGCATCGACGCGACCTACCGCGTGTTTCGCTTGGGCGAAGAAACCAATTACTGGCCCGCGGGAGCCTTCTCGAACGGACCTCCGGGGCCTTGCGGACCCAACTCAGAGATGTTCTTCTGGACCTCCGATGCGCCTCCACCACAGGAGGGCTACACACGTGAGGATTGGCTCAAAGATGATGCCGCCAAGAACTGGCTCGAAATTTGGAACGACGTGTTCATCCAATTCGAGTGGCAGGGTGAGTTGAAGAATCCCGAGCGTCCTTCCGATGGGTTTCGCAAAACGGGCATGCCGTCACTTCCCTTCCAGTCCGTGGATACCGGCATGGGCCTGGAGCGCACGGCGGCGGTGTTGGGAGGGTTCAAGAGCGTTTACGACACCGACGCGTTCCAGCCAATTATCCAGAAGATCGAGGAGATCGGCAACCCCACTAGCCTTCAGTTTGGGGGCAAGCCGCTCAACTCCCTTCCACCCGGGGTTAAGTTCGTCTATGGTCTTGAACCGCAAAAGGATACAGCGGCCCGCATCATTGCCGATCACATTCGGACTGCCTGCTTCTGCATCGCTGACGGCGTATTGCCGGGCAACTCCGGCCGAGGTTATGTCCTTCGTCGCCTGATCCGACGCGCGGTTCTCAAGGGCCAGCGTGTCCTGGGCTTTGAAGAGCCCTTCTTTCACTTGGTGTACGAAGGAGTGGTCGAAGCGATGGGTCACCACTACTCGGAACTGATCGAGCGGCAAGAGATGATCGTTGAGACCCTGAAGGGTGAAGAGTCGTTGTTCCGGCGAACCATTTCGGCAGGTTCCGAGATGCTTCAAAACTTACTTCGAGAACTATC
>CAMLEL010000078.1 GCA_946478935.1 uncultured Armatimonadota bacterium | reverse complement strand
GACCCAGCTTATCCAGTCTTTTGTCCGATGCCAGATCGGAGGAGAGCCAAAGTCGTCCCAAGCGCCGGCCATCGGTAAATGCAACGCGCCGGCCTTCATCAGTCTCGATCAGCAGCTTGAGGAATCTTGGGCGACCTTCCTCGTCATCCATGGGCTTCTTGCCATGCTCGCGAAGGCGGATAGTCGGTTCGCCAAGCTCCCGGACCCATCCGCTCATGCCCAAGTGTCCGATCAACCACGGTTTGTCGGCGAATTCAAGCCACCAATACTTGCCGTGGCGGCCAACCTCGGTGACAGATCTCCCTTCCAGAGCAGCCTGAATGACCTGCGGATCCTCACCAAACAGGATGATGTCGTCGCGTATGACTTCGGCACGAGCAATACGCTTCCCCTTCAGGACGCGCTCGAGGGTTCGGCGAACAGTTTCGACTTCAGGCAGTTCGGGCATACCCGATAGAAGATACTCACGTTGGCACCAGGATTACCGCGTGATGCTGATCTTGTCTCTTTGTCGGCCGGGAGCAGGAGTATTTGAGTCTACGTACGTGGCAGTCCAGGAAATCGGATAGGTCACCCCGTCGACTGTCGCGTACTGCGTGTATGTGCGATCAACCCAGCCAATGATGCCGGATCGATTTCGCTCGTGAACGCGCATACCGAGGATCTTTCCCGTTCCTTCCTCAATTCGCAAGGTCGTCAACACGCGATCAATGTAAGCGTCGACAGTCGCGACTCCGCCAGAAGAAGACTTGAATACAAATTGGTTTCGCTCACCTGACTTCGCGGTCAAAATGCCAGCAATGTGGCGTGCGCGCCGCCTCTCGACAGCACGTTTCCAAGTGGGAGCAAGGGGATCCTCCGAGCCGCTTGGATCGATCTCGATAGCTTTTGAACCTTGCAGAAGGTATCCATAGCCTGATCCATCGTAAGTGGACTTCTCGAAATAATCAGCTCCCGGCCCGATTCGCACCAGATCGAGTACGGCGTACGTGCGTTGACCTTGGGTGAGGCTCGACTCATTGGTGACGGTGATGACCGTCTGTGGGCTCAACTTGTCGAATCCGGTCCATGCCCGAACTTGGGCGATGAGCCTCGCTCCCCGTTCGAGATTGGACTTGGAGGCGGGAACAAACCGATCGTCCCGCTCGATGTGCCCTTCGGGATTAGCTTTGAATCCTTCTCGACAGCCATCGGATGCAAAAAGGTAGATGCGTTTGCGGTGAACCCAAAAGCGGTCTGTACTTCCCCGGCCCCCGAGTTCGGCCATTTTGCCGCAAGCGCCACCCAGTTGGATTTCATATGCCTGGGGCCTTGCCTTGAATTTGTCCCGAGAATCCTGAGAGAAGAACAAATAGCGATAGCCTTGATGGTCAAGGAAGATGTCTGGGTTGCCCTTGAACTCCTTGCCATTCACCAATTCGACAGGGTCGAATTTGAACGTTCCATACTTGGGCTCTTGGACGGTTAAGACTCCCAATGCTATTGCCGCAGTGATCATCAGCATCTCGAAGTCATCATAACACGAATGAGTTAGTTAACCAACTAAGACGAAACGATTTCTACCGATTCGGCCAAATATGCTTCGACAACGGTGCCTGGATAAGCGTGAATCGTTCGGCCCTTGAGGGCTCTTGAAAGCCTACTGCCCAATCCGCCGACGAGGTTCGCCAGTTCCATCACGGCGTTCAGGCTGAGCGTGAGATCGCCACGAGCGATACTAGAAATATCGCCTCGCTGAAGGCGTTCGATGGTGTTGGCGATTTGGCCAGCATTTGACTTTCCATTGGAGATGATCCGCTGAGTCTCCGTCATTCCGAGTTCACCGGCAATTGTGCGAAGCGCTTCTTCAGCTTCGGTGCCGGAAAGGTCTGGGCTCTTGCCAGCAAACAGCTCGTCGAATTTTTCGGCGAGCCGACGGTTGGCCTCAGTTTTTAGAAGCTCATCCAATTTCTCATCGTTGGAGTCTGGTGTTCCGGTGTTTTCCCGCGTGAAGGCATACGCTTTGGCTGGATCTTCCAAATCCGCCACAAGTTGAGCGCTCTTTGCGCCCAGCTTAAGGCTGTCGAATTTGACTTCGAGTCGGGCCGGTTCATTGACCAGTCCCGACAATGAGCCCTCACTTCTGGACCACGAAACCTTGCCCTCGGCCAAGGCGCCCTTGGGAATGGCCACTCGTCCATCCACGATCACGTCGCGAGACACGATGAACGGAACGAAGTCGCCCTCTTTCGCTTCTCCGGCGCTGAGGTGCTTTGCCAAAACAAGCTCGACTTTCGTCGATTTCGGGATTGTCAACGGCTTGACCTGCTTAGCCGGATCCTGAACCGCGCAACCGGCAACCACGGCTATCGCGCAAAGACTTACCATTCTCCGCATGACGATCAGCTTAACTCTCGCGGCGATTGAGACCCGGGTCTATTCGCGCACGATTTCTTGTTCTACGGCAATCTCGACCTTGCCCCGGACCGCGTTGGTGATGATGCAGTAGCTGTCTGCGCGGTGAGACATATCATTAACCTTCGCAAGCTGATCATCAGTGATATTCGATGCCACGCCTATCCGGGGTCGGAGGGTGATCTTGCGGTAGGTGAATTGCATACCAGCTTGCTCGACTTCGCCAACCGCTTTGACGGCCAGGCTCGTGATGGGAAGTTTCTGGTTCTCAGCAATGATTCCAAAAGTCATCGCATAGCAGCTCGCGATGGCGGACGTCAGGAGTTCTTCGGGGTTGGTGCCATTTCCTGGGCCCTGGAACTCCGGCGGAACGCTGACGTCAACGGACACTTTGGAGCGGTCTCCCACTGCTTTCCCGCCGCCGCTTCGACCACCGTTCCACTCGACAGACACCGGATACTCATGCATGCTTGCCATGCAGGAAGTTTACTAGAATGGCCACCTTCCTGCCGAACTGGCAGGAAGGCAGATTCTCCTTTAAAGGAGCGACTCGATCTTTTTGGCGAGTTCGGCCTCGTGGCTTGCGCTGAAGCCAACTTCAACGTGGCGGATCACACCCTTGCGATCGACGAGGAGGAACGTTGGGATGCCCTGAATCTTGAGCTTGTCGGCCAACTTCTCGGCTTCCGGCGTGTTCTTGGCGAAGACGTAATTCAACTTGGCAGCCGACTTGAACTTTCCGGCAATGGCAGCCTTGTCGCCGCCTCGCTCCAGGATGTTCGCACCGATGACCATGAAGCCCTTCGATTTGTACTTGTTGTGAAGCTTCTGCATGGTGGGCATCGCTGCTTTGCAGGGTCCACACCAGGTAGCCCAGAAATCAACGAGGTAGACCTTTCCCTTGAGGGAGGCGTTGGTCATGGACTTGCCGTTCGTATCAACGAGTTTGAACGACGGCATCGGCTTGTTCTTGAATGAGGTGACTGGGAACTGCGCCATCGCACAGGTAAAGAGCGCGAGAATTGGGATCAGTGCGAATTTCTTCATGGCTTGACCCTAAGGTTACTCCAGTTTGACTCTGTGCGTTCCCTACCGTTCGGGCCATAATGCTCGCCATGAGGCGGTGGGGCTTTGTTTGGATCGCGTCGATCCTCTTGTGTCTGCCTGTCTTCGTCGGCCGCTCCTCAGCGCCGTCCATGTTGGCGGATACAGATACCGCCTACCTCATCAAAGTGATCCGTGAGGTGCAAAATCCCTTGCATTGGTTTACGGGCGACTGGCCACTCGGCAATCACTTTTATCGGCCGATCTCTACACTGGTCTTTGAATTCGACAATGCGGTCTATGGGAATTCCGCGGCCGGATACGGGGCGACCAACGCTCTGCTGTGCTGCCTCTGCATTTTGGGACTTGCCTGGCTGTTGCGGGAGCTCACGGACAGCATTCCGATCACCCTCGGCGGGGTTCTGCTGTTCGCCATGTGGCATGGAAGCTGGGGTCCGGAGATCGGTTCGCTCACCTTCTACACGGGCTTGGCAGTCGGATTCTTGGGTTTCTTCCGGCATGGCTTCCGCCTGAAGCAATGGCTACCTGCCATCGGCGCTTTTTCTCTATTGGCTTGGGAAATTGCGGGGCAAGCTGCGCTGCACTTTCGAATGGTCGATTGGATTCCGGGCCGAACGGCTTCGACCATGACGGTGTTTGGTTTGGTCGCCATGGCAGCGTACGCAAGATATGAGCGACTTGGGGCGGTCCGAAAGGAGCCTCTCCCGACTTCGCTCGATGAACCTGCTGGAACTCGAAGCAGCGTCTTGGAAACGAGAGCCTCCGGCGGACAAGGCTGGCTTTGGGCTGTCTTGAGCATTGCTGCTCTTGCCCTGGCGCTGGGGAGCTATGAGCAGGCAGTCATGCTGCCGGCGGCGTTGCTGGGGGTTGCGATCTCCTTGAAACTACAGCGATACCAAGTTCGCTGGGGCTGGCAGATTGGCTTTTGGATCCTACTCGTGGGCTACCTGATTTTGAGAAAGCTGGTTCTGCCCGATGGCTCTTCTGGCTATCAGGAGCAGCAGTTTCGCAACGGGCCGGGCGTGTTCATGTCGCTTTCTGCTTACATCCTTCCATGCGCCGGGTCGCTCTACATGCTGATCCGTGTCCTGGATTTGGGCCTGTCGCTATTCCTAACAAGCCAACTCTACGGGACGATCTGGCAGACCTATTCCAATTTCGCTGGCTTTTTGGCAGCATCGAGACATTGGGTTCTGGCATTGACGGGCTATGCCCTTTCTGTGTTGGCTTACCTGCCGATGGCTTGGCTGAATCAGTTCGAGCACTATCACTATTGGCCAATGGCGCTGAGATCGCTCTTTGTCGCAATCTTGGCCTGGGGTGCCTGGGAATTGGCGGTTATCGCGGTTTCGCCCCCAGCGCGACGAGCCCCTCAACGGCACGCTCCCGCACCTGGTTCGCTTCCTCATCCGTAAAGTTCTCGCCCGGCTTTCGAAGTTGCAGCGCGACGCTCAGTGATCGATTCCCTTCCTCGATTCCCTTGCCTTCATAGACGTCGAAGAGCCAGTGCCGCTCCAGAACGTCTCCACAGGATGAGACGATCGATTGTTCGATCTCTTGGAAAGGCGTGGTTTTGGCGACTTCAAAGCTGATGTCTCGGCGCACCGCTGGGTTGCGGCTGATTGGTCGATATGCAATTTCATGCGTGGCGGTCAGCGCCGTGACATCCAATTCGGCCAAGTACGCATCGGGGTTGACTCCGATCGATTCAGCCAAGTTCGGATGGATTTGACCCATCACACCGATTTGCGCACCATCCACCGAAATGGAGGCGCAACGAGTCGGATGGAAACGTGCGTCTTGGGTTTCAAGCGGGCGAAACTTCGCTTCAATGCCGACTTGGTCAAAGGCAGATAAAAGCGCCCCTTTCAGGCTGAAGAAATCTGATGCGGGAATGTCACCCTTTTGCCAACTTGCAGGATACAAGAAACCGACCGACAGAATTCCAAGCTTCTTCTGTTCGAGGATGCCGCCGTTTTGCCTGGAGAACACGGTCCCGATTTCAAAGAGGTGGAGGTCTTTCCCCCCGTTTCTGACTGACGCGTCGGCCAGAGATGGCAATAACGAACTGCGGAGCCATGCCATTTCTGGCGAGGCGGGATTCTTGGGACCGATTGCCTCGCCCGGCGAATCCAGTGGATGCCGATCTCGCAGAGAGTGGCTGATTATCTGGATGTACCCAGTGCGGACCAGCGCTTCGCGCAGCAGATCTTGCCGAAGGAGCATTCCTTGCGGACCACCGACCGGAGTGTGGCCGATCGGCAGCTCCTCGGGAATCAATTCATAGCCATGCACCCGGCCAATCTCTTCGACGAGATCGTCTTCCCGGACGATGTCGGGTCGCCAGGACGGGACGAGGACGTCGATCACACCCTCCGTGTCCAGACTCGCTTGGAATCCCAGATTGGTAAGGTAGCGAAGAGCCTCTACTTG
Organism: uncultured Armatimonadota bacterium; assembly: GCA_946478935.1. The sequence continues at coordinate 2,718 of CAMLEL010000078.1, read as the reverse complement.
AGTCACCGGCATCCCCAAGAGCTTTACAGTTCGAGACAGGCGAAGTTTGAGTGTGGCGGGATTCTTCCGGCCCGGATAGTGGTCAACGATGTTCGAAACCGTCACGTCAGGCTGAGATTCCAGTAGGAGCGCCGTGAACCGGTGGATGGCCCGCACCACGCCATCCGGGTCGACGCTTCGCTCGAAGCGGTAGCTCGCTTCCGTGTTCAAGCCGAGCTGCTTTCGCGTTTTCCGGACGTTGGTGTTCAGGAAGTTTGCGGACTCAAGTAAAAGGTGCGTTGTTGCATCCGTTACTTCCGTTTCCAAGCCGCCCATCACGCCGGGAACGCCGACCGGTTTCTCCGTGTCGCAGATCATCATTTGGCCATGAAGCTCATGCTCGACACCATTCAAGGTCGTGAGCTTTTCACCGGGACGGGCATGACGAACCACGATGGCGCGGCCAGCAAGCTTGTCACGATCAAAGGCGTGCAGAGGCTGACCCAGTTCGAGCATCACGTAGTTTGTGAGATCCACCAAAATGCTGATTGGGCGCATGCCAGCCCGGTGCAGACGCTGTTGCATCCATTCTGGACTTGTGCCAATTGAATCAACCCCGGTGAAGGCTCGGCAGGCAAACCGGTGACACTCGGGTGCTTCGACAGTCGCGGCAGCTGATTGCAGTTCGAAATCGCGCTGCTGTTCAGATTCGAAACCAGCAACTGCTTGCTTGTACAGATCCGTTGGCGAGCTTGAGGAATCTTTTGCCAAGACTTCTCGGGCGAGCCCAAAAACGCTCAAGCCATCGCCGCGATTGCTAACGACCTTGATATCCAGCACGGCTTCCCCATCGACCTGCTCGATCCCTTCAAGCTCAAATCCCGCCATGGTAAGCAGGTCGCCCAGCGCCTCGGGCGTGAGAGAGGTCTGAACGTAGTCGTGGAGCATCGAAACCGGGAACTTCATGCGAACGCAGATTTTACTGGATCGGCGCTGGGGCCCCTCCGGTCAGCTTCCCGGCCTGCTAAGTAAACCGGTAAAACAACCCGATACTTTTCATCAATACGCATCGTCCCTTCGAATGCGTTTGATTTGGGGGAATTGCTTGCTAAGGGTTTGCGAAACTAGGTGTCCTAAGTGTGGGCGCGCGGTTCGAGAAGAGCGCGCGCATTATCGATGTGAAGGCTGCGGAATCGTCGAAGCATGCTGCGAGGGTCCACACGATGGACTTGCCTCGGACCTTGCCGTTGTGGAAACGAGACGAGATTTGATTGAGTTCGACCAGAAACCTCTGCCGAGTACCGGGTAGAAACTAGGAATCGAATACCTCAGCCCACCACTCGAAAATCGTAAGCGGAAGCCAACCACGGTTGTGGACACCTTGGTGGTGCATGCCACCGTGGAACCGACGCTCAAGGGCGCGCTCGCAATCTTGCGAGAGCGCGGATTCAGCTATCACTTTCTCATCGACCGGGATGGTTCGGCAACTCAATGCGTCTCTCCTGTGGATGCGGCTTTCCATGCGGGACAGTCCAAGGGCCCTCAAGGAGCTGGAGTCAACGAATACTCGGTCGGCATCAGCTTTGTAAATCTGAACGACGGCGTGGACCCTTTTACTTCCGAGCAGATCCAATCCGCCGTTTTTGTGGCCAAGAAGTTAAAGTCGGCATTTCCAAATCTGAGGTATGTCACCAGTCATGAGGCGATTTCGCCGGGCCGGAAGGATGACCCAAGCGGATTTCCCATGCAAGAGTTCGCGACTTTGGCTGAACTGGAAGTGTGGCCGTGATGCGGGTTGGAATTTTGGGCGCGGGCGGGATGGGGAATGTCCATGCTCGCCAGTATCGAAAAATGTCGGACGTAGAGCTGAGCTTCTTCGACCCGCTTCCAGAGAAGAGCGATGCTTACGCAAAGCAGTGGTCTGCGACTCCTCTTGCTTCAATGGAAGCAGTGATCCAGCAGTGCGACCTTATCGACGTATGCCTCCCGACTGACCTGCACTTAGAAACAGGCCTGATGGCGATTGCAGCAGGACGTGCGGTCTTTATCGAAAAGCCGCTTGCCCGCACGATGGAGGATTGTCGAAAGCTGATTCAGGCGGCTGACCAAGCCAATGTGCTTTTGGCAACCGGTCAGGTTGTTCGATTCTTTCCCGACTTTGCCACCGGGCACCGATTAGTTGCATCCGGCGCAATCGGCAATCCGGCCGCTGCCCGCACCCGGCGAGGGGGAATCGCGCCGATGGGCTCCCGTGGCTGGTTTCAAGACCATGAGCGATCGGGAGGCGTTCTGCTCGATCTTGCCGTGCACGACTTCGACTGGCTGCGCTGGACACTTGGTGAAGTCAAACACTTGTACGCAAGGTCGGTTGGCATTCAGGCAGGGTCCGGCCCCGACTACGCACTAACGACGCTGACGTTCGAATCTGGTGCGGTGGCCCATGTGGAAGCAACCTGGATGGATCCTGGCGGCTTTCGGACGACCTTTGAAGTTGCTGGCAGCAAAGGTTTGATCCAGCACGATTCCCGCCAGAATGCGGCTCTCCGGACAGTGATTGAGGGCAAGACATTTTTGGACGGTGCCATATCAGCGATGGACGATCCCTATTTCAAGCAACTTCGGGGGATTGTGGACGCGGTTGCCTCTGGAGCGAAACCAGCAGTTTCTGGTGTGGATGGCGCCTATGCGGTTGGCATCGCGCTTGCCTCTGTCTCGGAGGCAGGTAGGGGGTCCACTCAT
>CAMLEL010000077.1 GCA_946478935.1 uncultured Armatimonadota bacterium | reverse complement strand
GACGTTATCCACCGTTTGGTCGTCTACGAGCCAGGTGTAAATCTCTTTATAGGGCGCTTCGGCTTGGAAGAGCATATACATGCCCCGCTCGCCCTGCTTCAAGGTCATCTTTGGCTTTGTATAGAAAAACAGATCGCCAGCGGCCATACCGTCTCCGTCCATTGCCATTACCTCAGCAAAGGCATCTGCGGTCATGGGCGCGGCCGCTTTCTGATTCAGCATTTCTCCGGCACGACTGGCTCCCGGAGCACCCCCTCCGCCGCCGCCGAACCCACCGCCAGAAATCGTTCTCAAAAACTGATCGGCATTGCTTTGCATTAGTAGCGGATCGATGGTGCCTGCGAAGCGCATGTTGGGAAACCCAGTTACAAATCTAAAGTCGGCCCCAACCATGTCTTCCAAATCATTGATGGCTGTGGCTTTCGCCGACAAGACCAGTTTCTTGGAGTCCGTGATGTCCAAGGCAAAACCGGGCGCCCAAGTGATGCCACGTTCAAGGCTGACCATGAAGATTTTTCCCGGTTTCGGAGTCGAAACATCGAACCGCAAGCCACGGACTTTATTTTCGACTTTCGAGTGAAAGGCGTAGATCAGCTTTTCCCGAGACTTGATAGACACGATGTCTTTTCGAGGGATGGTGAACTGCTCCGGGCCGTTTTCAGCAAAGACGAGTTCGCCAGAGACCAGCAGCAGTTTGCCTTCCAACCAAATGCGCTTGTTCTCCGGTTGATTGACTTCGAATTGGAGCACCTTGCCTTTGTTTGCCGCAAGGATCTGATCGAGAGTCGAGTACTCGCCCTTGACTTCTTGGGATTGATCGTTGAGTGAGTTTACGATCTCGTTGAGCTTTGTACCATCCGTTGCCGTAATCCAGAGCGTACCGAGTGAACCTTCGGGGATCTTCTTTACCAAGTACTGCCCCGTCGAGGGTACTTCCATCTCCCTGAGGACGACGACGTAGCCGTTCTTGAACATGGATGCGCCCGCAATGCGCATCGTCGCTTCCTTCGGCCCCAAGCTCAGCACGCCGACCGCCAATAAAGTTGAAATCATTCCATAGCCTCCGCAGGTGCAGACGCGCCTCAATTGCGGGAGTTGCGCCAAGTAGCAACCCATGTGTGAAAGTTCAGGTCATGATGAAGGAGCCGATGACGAACAGTAAGACACACCCGCTGGTTTCCTTTTTGGTCTGCCAGACCCTGTGTTTTTCGGTGGCATTTCTTGGCAGTCAAGCGACGATGCTTGGGCTCCCGACTTGGTACCCCGCGCTGAACAAACCAGCCTTCAACCCACCAGGATGGGTCTTCGCCCCGGTGTGGACTGTGCTCTACTTCTTGATGGGTTTGGCTCTCTGGCAGATTTGGCGTTCGGAGCCATCACGTGGGCGAAGTCGGGCAATCGCGATTTTTGCTGTCCAGCTTGTTCTGAACGCTCTTTGGAGTTGGCTATTCTTTGCGTGGCACCAGTTGGCCCTTTCCTTCTATGAGATCGTGGCCCTCGATGTCGCCATTCTTGCGACGATCGTGTTCTTCTCAAAAGTCCGGAATTCCGCCGCTTGGCTTCTCGTCCCTTACCTGGCATGGTCATGCTTTGCCTCTGTGTTGACTTTTACAATCTGGCGACTTAATCCGACGCATGCTGATCCGAAGAGTGCGGACGTTCAGATTAGAATTGAGGACCCACAGTCCGGGCCCCTATTGGGAGGGAGCTAACAACCGCATTCAAGGATTCTATGAGTCACTACTCGTTTTTTCCTTGGCTCGGACCGCCTCGTTTATAGGCAAGATGTATAGATTCGTCTACTCCATTCAAGTAAAATAGAGACATGTCTCAGGACAAGATCGTTGTGGTTGGCGCACGCGAAAATAATCTCAAAAACGTCACCGTTGAGATTCCCCGCGACAAGCTTGTCGTTGTCACCGGACTGTCCGGCTCTGGAAAGAGCAGCTTGGCATTCGACACGATCTATGCGGAAGGACAAAGGCGGTACGTCGAGTCACTGAGCGCCTATGCCCGGCAGTTTCTTGGGCAGATGGACAAGCCGGATATCGATCATATCGACGGCCTGTCACCGGCGATCTCGATCGATCAGAAGAGCGCGAGCAAGAACCCCCGCTCGACGGTCGGAACTGTCACCGAAATCTACGACTACCTGCGCTTGCTTTATGCCCGAGTCGGGATTCCCTATTGCCCAAATGGGCATGGGCCGATCGAGCGGCAGTCAACGGATCAAATCGTGGAAGCAGCGAAGGCTCTGCCAGACGGCGCCAAGCTCCAGATATTAGCGCCCGTGGTTCGCGGTCGAAAGGGCGAGTACAAGAGCGTTCTTCAAGACATCAACAAGGCTGGCTACGTTCGAGTGCGTGTCGATGGAGAGATGTACGAGGTCACCGACGACATTCCGATGGATCGCTACAAACAGCACACGATCGAGGTGGTGGTCGACCGCGTAGTTGTCAAGGAGGGCCTGGAGCGCCGTCTTGCAGACTCAATCGAGGCAGCGCTCAAGATGGGAAATGGCCTGGTGACGCTTAGTTCGGTTTCACCCGGCTCGGAGGGGTCGGACGAAGAAGCTCGAGAGCAGCTCTTTTCGGAATCCTATTCCTGTCCAGAGTGCGGATTTTCCATGCCTGAACTCGAACCGCGGATGTTTTCTTTTAACTCCCCCTACGGGGCTTGCCCTGACTGCACGGGTCTGGGCACGAAGACCGAATTCGATATCGATCTGGTGTGTCCAGATCAGACAAAGCCCTTGCGAGATGGAGCCATCCTTCCCTTCGTTTACAAGTCAGGTGAGGTGAAGGATTGGTGGCCCGAGATGCTTGACGCGGTTGGGCGTGCCTGTGGATTCGACTCTCGAAACGCGGTCAAGGACATTCCCGAGGCAGGATTGGAAGCTGTCTGGTACGGACTGAAAGAGCCGATTTCCGTGATCATGAAATATGGCAAGTCCGAGCGCACGTTCAAATCTCAGTGGGACGGCGTGCTCAAGTCGCTCCGAAAGCGATACGAAAACACGGAAAGTGAATGGGTCAAAAACGACCTGCAACAATACATGTCGACTAAGCCCTGTCCAACTTGCGGTGGTAAGCGACTCAAGCCGGAGTGCCTCAATGTAAGGATTGCCGATCGGGATGTCTCGGAAGTGACGAACTTAGCGGTCGACGACGCTCTGGCCTTCTTTCAAGGACTGGGCAAGAAACTCAACAAACGTCAACAGGCGATCGGAGAGCGAGTAGTGAAGGAGATTGTGGAGCGGCTCGCGTTTCTGGAGAATGTCGGGCTGGGCTACTTAACCCTGGACCGAAATGCGCGGACTCTGGCGGGCGGAGAAGCTCAGAGGATTCGGCTCGCCACCCAGATCGGCTCCGGACTCATGGGCTGCCTTTACATTTTGGACGAGCCAAGCATCGGGCTTCACCAGCGAGACAATCGGAAACTCATTGAAACGTTGACGCGGCTCAGGAACTTGGGCAATACCGTTCTGGTCGTGGAGCACGACGAAGAGACAATGTTGGCGGCGGATCATCTCATCGAGCTTGGACCCGGGGCGGGTGAACATGGCGGAAAGGTTGTGGCGGAAGGCACGCCAGAAGAGTTTCTGAAATCCGATTGTCAAACGGCCCGGTACTTGAAGGGAATTGAAGCAATCGAGATTCCGAAAGAGCGTCGCATCCCAGCTTCTCCGAGCCCCGTATAGTCGAATATGGTGCTGAGTACTTGGATTGTTGCTTTCGCCATTGGTGGCTTGTCGAAAGCAGAAGACCCCACCGGCACCTACGCCCTGGTCCCCGAGCGATCTCCCAAGGCATCACGCTCCATGGCCTCAGCGCTGTTCGGCACCTCGCTCTTGCGGCTTAATGCCAACGGCAGCTTCGAATTCGCCGGGGTTTCCCGCTCTGGCTTTTGGAGGCAACATGGGGAAAGAGTTGTACTCGTGTTCGATGGTTTCTTCACACTGGCAGAGGCCGTCCCAGACGACATTTTGCGCAAGCGGTGGCCAACCCATGAACTTGATGGATTGGTCTTCACATGGAGCCAGGGTGAGTTAACTTTGGCACGCCATGGAGTAGTTCGAGGGCCCATCGTTCTTAAACGACGCTCTCGAAAGAGCGCATTGGAATTGACTCTGGCCAGTCAAAAGGATGATGCGGAGGGCTTTGCCGCGTTTATGGAAATCTCCGATGAACTACCTCGAAGGTGGCCAGAATTTCTTGCCCTTTTAAAGGATCCCAAGCTTGATTTCGAGACAAAGAACTGGCTTGCCATCCAGCTGAAGGTAAGTAACGACGCAGTTTTCTTGGATTCGGTGATCCGCTTCTACAACGAAACAAAGCTCATCGGAAAACAGAAAGAGATCATTCGTCGGCAACTCCGCCGGGGCGCCGCAAGCATTACCGATCCAGCGTTGGCGCTCAAAGCATTCCAAGCATTTGCCGGCAGCGATGACAGCTATAACTTGAGTCGTCTTGCCACGCGGGTCAAGGAGAGCGTATCGGTGCCCTATTTGAGAAAGTGGGCCCAGAGTGGCGGTTCCTGGGGTCGTTCACATGCATTGGATGCCATTGGATCATTAAGAGCAAAGGAACTTTATGAGACGGCCGTTTCCTGCCTGAATGCAGAGGAAGCAGAAGTCAGAGGAGCGGCGGCGGCTTGCGTATTCCGCCTATCGGATTCTCCGGTTGAGCGGAAGGACATGATCGTACGCTTGGGCAGCCTTCTTAGGACGGGTGATTGGTTAATTCGCCCAAATGTGCCGGAATGGCTCGCACAAACGGGCTCCGAATTGGCGGTACCTGAACTGGTATTTGCTCTACAGGGAGACGAGGACGCTTTTATTCGCAGACGCGCCGCTGAAGCGCTTGGAAACTTGGGTTCTCAGTCGGCCATTCCAGCGCTGATCGAGGCAAAGAGTCGTCAGGACGGACCGGGCAGCCCACCACAAGAATCTGGGGTCCGCAAAGCAGCTGCCGAAGCCCTCTGGAAATTTGATAAAAGACGAAATCGTTAGCCTTTTTTCAGCTTTGCAAAGTACTTCTCACGGAACTTCCGAACTTTCGGCTCGATGATTGCCGAGCAATAGCCGGCATTCATTTGGGAACGCTGGCTCGGCGTCGCTTTCTCATACTTCGCAAAGTAATCCTGGTGATACTCCTCTGCTCGCGAATAGTTCTTCAGCGGCTCAAGGGTCGTCACGATCGGTGCGCTGTAAATTTTGGACACCTCGGCAACGATTTTCTTGGCGAGGTTCAGCTCTTCCTGTGAGGAGTAGAAGACGACCGAACGATATTGGGTTCCGGAATCAGGCCCCTGTCGGTTCAATGTCGTCGGATCGTGGGTCGCAAAGAAAACGCGAAGGATATCGGCGCCTGAGATTGTTTTTGGATTGTAATAGACCTTGACGACTTCGGCGTGGCCCGTCGTACCGGAACAGACTTCGCTGTATGTGGGATTGGGCTTCGCACCCCCAGCATAACCGCTCTCAACGCTGTAAACACCCTTCAAGTCTTCAAGGATGGCTTCCACGCACCAAAAGCACCCGCCTCCCACGATAAGCGAACTGGCGCCTTTGGGCGGGGACTGAGCGGCCACGGCAGCGGTCGGAGCGCAACCGATTACGAACGCAATGAGGGCGCAAAAACCCAAGGCAAGGGCAAAGACTTTTATAGATGCCACGATATTCATAAGGCTAACTGGCGATAAACGTTCCTCTGGCTCAGGCTTTATTAGTTTCACCAGTATTGCTATTTTTAGGTAAACCGGTTAAACTGCCCTTGTCTTTTGGGTTGGACTCGAGGGACGCAATCAAGCGGCAAGAGTTCTGGCCCTTACGAGGAGAAACATCGTGCTTGATCATAGACGCTCAAGCTTAGCCTTGAGCACTGCTTTCATCGTTGCACTTTCTCTCACTGGACTTGGGTGCGGTGGGAGTGGAAATGACGATGATGACGACTTCCCCAACGGGTTCGTACTCTTTGACCGCGACTCAGGAAACCTCGAAATCATCCGGATGAACTTCGATGGATCTGGAGAGGTAAACCTGACCAACAACGTAGCCGACGATGCAGAGCCAGCCGTATCGCCCGACGGCAGTAAAGTGGCCTTCTCATCAGATCGCGATGGCGACTTCGAGATTTTCGTCATGAACGCAGACGGATCTGGTGTCACGCAACTGACCAACAACACCGCGCTCGACGCCGACCCGGAATGGAGCCCAGACGGAACCAAGATTGCCTTTGAGTCGGAACGAGACGGCAACGACGAGGTTTATGTCATGGATGCTGACGGCACCGACCAAACGAACCTAACCAACCATCCCGACGGCGATAACGATCCGGCCTTTTCATTTCAGGGGACATTGATCGCATTCGAATCTGATCGCGATGGGGGTTCGGATCAGATCTACACGATGAATACCGATGGGACCAATCCTGTTCGCAAGTCGGACGACACCACGGTGGATGATGAGAATCCGAAATTCACGTTCGATGGTCAGATCGTGTTTGAATCCAACGAGAGCGGTCCCCGAGAAATCCACATCATGAACGGTGATGGAACGAATCGTAACCAGTTGACGGACTCGAACGATGAGGACATCAATCCGATCGTGTTTCCAGATGAAACCCATATCGTCTTCATTTCCCACCGTGATGGCGGGAGTGGCGAGGTGTACATCATGGACTTTGACGGAACCAACGAGCGTCGAATCACCGACACGTCTGATGGCGAGGGCAACCCGAGCATCGGAGGCACGTAGCTCTGAAATTGGCAGCGGTCGGGGGCTAGAATAGTCCCTGACCTATGCCGGTGGCCCCCCTTTCACAAATCATCGCCGAAGCGCTTGTCGACGCGCGGGCAAGCGTCTGCACACATGTACCGGGTTATGGCGGCACGGAGGTCTTTCGGGATTATCGGGCCGCCCAAGACCCGGAGGCGCCCTACTCGTTTCATGAAGAGGTCGCCTATACGGTAGCTCACGGTGCCGGGCTTGCGGGATATCGAGCCGCGACGGTCATCAAAACGCACGGTTTTGCCAAGGCAGCGAACAGCATCCTCTCATCGATCTCGACTGGAACTCTCGGGGGCACGGTCATCATCGCATTCGACGATCCGGATGGTAGCCACTCGGACAACATCATCGATGCCGAGTCCTTCATCCGTGGCACGCGCATTCCTTTTGCGAATCTGACCGAAGATTTCCCCTACGACACGGTTCTGGCGGCCTTTGAAAAGTCTGAAGCCGTTGGTCTGCCCGTGGCAGTCATGGCAAATTCCCAATGGGTGGACCGTGAGTTTGAGTACAAGCGTCGGAACGTCGATTGGCGCCCACTGCCCTTTCGCTCAATGCCCCACTTTAACGTCGCTTGCCCACCCATGAGCCAGTTTCAAAAGAGGGTTTTGGATCTGAAACAGGTGGACAACGGATCTTGGCGAGAATTGTCGCCTCCGGAACTTGTGATTCCGGACAGCCTTCCGCCGAATTTCCAGCAAGTGGCCCAAACTTACCTACCCGTCTTCACGGCGTTCAGGGAAGTCATCCGCAATTCCGGTGCAAGCTTTGTGGCGGGCGACGCCGGAACGTCTGGACTCTTCGCCTTCGATCCTTATCGTTGCATCGACGCGCTCACATACATGGGTGGAAGCACTTCGCTTGCGCTGGGGGCAAAGTTGGCCGGGATGGAACGAACGTGGGCAGTTACAGGAGAATTCTCCTTTGTCGCGGCGGGCATCTTGGGATTGTTGGAGGCAGCGAACCGTGGAGCAGCGATCAAGTTGATGGTTCTCGATAATCGCAAAGCAGCGGCGACCGGCAGTCAAAAAGTCGATCCACATTCGGTGGACATCGCTTTGGCACCGTACGCTCAGCATGTGACGGTGGTTTCGGCCAATGACGGCCCAGGCATGCGGGATGCCTTATCCGAAGCGGACCAATCTCAGGATTTAGCGATTTTGAGAGTCCAAGTCTGAACTTGGTCACCTCCACAACTGCCAGAAATCAGATATACTATTGTCCACATGTCTTCGCCTGGCTGGATCGTCCTTAGGGGCGCAAGGGGAAACAATCTCAAGAATGTCGATGTGGCCATTCCGGTCGGCCTATTCACCTGCGTAACCGGAGTTTCAGGCAGCGGGAAGTCCACCCTCATTCAGGACACCTTGTTTCCCAGGCTCATGTTCGAGATGCATGGGACTCGGACCGTATGGTCGCCGCATGACGCAATAGAAGGGCTGGATGTTTTTGACAAAGTCATCGACATTGACCAATCGCCGATCGGTCGAACGCCCCGCAGCAACCCCGCCACTTACACGGGAACGTTCGACATGATCCGCGAGCTCTTCGCTCTGACGCCGGATGCAAAGATTCGCGGCTACAAGAACGGTCGATTCAGCTTCAATGTTAAGGGAGGTCGTTGTGAAGCGTGCAAGGGCGACGGGATCATCAAGATCGAAATGCACTTTCTCCCTGATGTGTATGTGCCCTGCGAAGTCTGCAAAGGCAAACGATACAATCGCGAGACCTTAGAAGTGCGCTACAAGGGAAAGAACATCACCGAAGTCCTTGAAATGACAATCGAGGAAGCGTGCGAATTCTTCAAGGCGATCCCGAAGATTTTTCGAAAACTCGA
>CAMLEL010000076.1 GCA_946478935.1 uncultured Armatimonadota bacterium | reverse complement strand
TCAGCGCGCTTCAAACACCGCAAGTTGATCCAAAGTCGGGAACCGGATTGGAGACATTGCTTCGACGGTTCAAAAATACGCCGAAAAGCATGGCTATGGAGTCGTCAAGGAGCTGGTTGGCCATGGGATCGGGCGAAAGCTGCATGAGGAGCCGACCAACGTTCCGAACTATGGCAAGGCGGGTAAAGGGGAATTACTTCGAGAAGGATGCACCATCTGCATCGAGCCCATGATTAACCAGGGCACCGCCAGGATTCTCACGATGCCGGATAACTGGACGATCAAAACTGCCGACGGCAAGCTCAGCGCTCACTTTGAGCATACGATCGCCATTACCCGAGACGGCCCCGACATATTGACCGTCGAGTAAGCAGGAAACCCAATAGGGCTTCTCGAACGTATTCAAAACCATGTCTTTATCCCGCTCGACGCGCGGAGCAATTGCCGGTGCGTTTATCATTGTCCCAATTGCCGCCTACACGCAATTTGCTGGCCCCAAACCAGTCCCCGCCGAAGTCAAGAAGGGATTCGACTCAATCGTGACCTCGGACGCGAAATCTTGGCTGACCTACCTCGCCGGTCCGGAGTGCGCTGGCCGTGGGACAGGGCAACCAGGGTTCCAAAAGGCGGCAGACTACGTCGCCGCGCGGTTTAAGGAGTTCGGCTTGAAACCGATTGGAGATAACGGAACCTATTTCCAGGGTGTTCCGTTCCTCCGTTATCAAATTGACGCCAGCAAGTCATTCATCTCGAAATCGGACGGGTCGGGTCGGCATTCCGCCAACAGAACCTTCTCGCTCAATTCCGGCGGTGGCGATTATGAGTTGACGGCTCCCATCGTTTTCGTTCGCGCAAAGGGCGCGGCCAGCATTCCCAATCCCGCTGCGATGAAGGGCAAGATTGTCGTGATCTTCCCGGATGCAAACGGTGTTCCACGAAGGCTTCGACAGGACCTTTTTAGAGCCGAAGCGGCTTTGATCTTAACCGTTCAAGAAAGGGTTGGTGAGCCCGCATGGAACGTTCGGCGCGGCAAACTGGCCGACTTCAAGCCCAGTTCTCGAGTGAGTGGCGGCGCGATAGCCGCATCCCTTGCCCGCGACCTGCTCAAGGAGCATAGCGTGGAAGAGGATTTCTACATGAAATCAGTCGCGATCGACACGATGGAAGTGAGCCAAGGCGCACACGACGTCAAGATCGTTACCAAATCCCGAGTGGAGGAGGTTTCGGTTCCGAACGTGGTCGGCCTTATCGAGGGCTCCGACCCAGTACTCAAGAATGAAGTGGTCGCTGTTGGATCCCACCTCGATCACATGGGCACCGACGGAACGACCGTTTGGTATGGCGCCGATGACGATGGTTCTGGAAGCACAGCATTGATCCAAGTGGCAAAGGCATTTGCCACAAATTCAACCAAGCCGAAGCGAAGTGTCCTTTTCCTGGCATTCTGCGGCGAGGAAATGGGTCTCATCGGCTCTGCTTACTACGTTCAGAATCCAATCATCCCGCTCGATAAGACTCAGGTCTTGATGCAAATGGACATGGTGGGTCGAGACTCCTTTGGAGCTCAAAATGGCGATCCGAAGCGAATCGATAAAGTCGAGGAGAATCGGGATTCTATGCGGCTGGTCGGTTCCAAGCGAATTAGCCAAGAGCTGGATGACATCATCCAGGACGTTAATCAGCACGTGGGCTTCAAGTTCAAATATGATGCAGAGGACGTTTACACGCGAAGCGACCACTACAACTTCGCCCGAAACGGGATTCCGATCGCATTCCAGTTCTGCGGATTCACTCCGGACTACCACCAGCCGACAGACACGGTGGACAAGATCAATTTTGACAAGATCGTCAACGCCGCTCGACTTTCCTATCTAACGCTCTGGCGAGTCGGAAACATGGACGGCAAGCTGAAGCGCAACGGAAGCTAAAAGATGTGGCTCCTTCTCAGCAATGAGAAGGAGCCACTTATCCAAAGGCAAGGTCGATTACTTTTCGATTTCCGCCAAGACTGGTTCCAACTCTTGGATCTGCTCGCCCGCACCCAAAGCTTCGCGGACCTGCCGCGCGATGTTGCGAGCCTCGTCCTCATGTCCTGCGCGTTTGGCCGCCAATCCCAAATTGATGAAAATGCCCAAAGACTGGGGCAGATTCTGGAATGCGTAGCGCATCACGTGGTAGGCCTCATCATTCTTGCCCTGGGCGCCAAGTGCCGCGTTGAGTTCGCCATAAGCGGGCTCACAGCCCGGGAATAGCTCGACCAGACGACGAGCTGCATCCTCCGCCTCTTCTGATTGACCAAGCTTGTTATGCGCCGCGCTGAGCAGAGCCCACATCTTCCAATAGTCGGCCAACCAGTTTTTGAGGGGCTTCAGCTCGCGAACCGCCCCATCGAAGTCGCCGGCCTCCATTTTCTCGCGGGCAGCCTCCACCGACTCGGCTCGCTTGGGTTGTTCGAGTTCAATCAGCCATCCAAGCGTATTGGCGCGTGTGTCCTGATCCGGGTTGCAGTTCAGAACGTCTCGTAGCACCTTGGGAATCTCAAAATCTCGACCTGCGAGTTTTAATGTCTCCGCATACTGCAGCAGAAGCTGTACGTCGGTCGGATTCTCGTCCAGCGCATCTTCGAAGAAGTCCATCGACCGATCGAATTCGCCCTTGCCTGCCAGGAGCGGAGCATAGTAGCGCTTGACGACAGCCTTATTTTCCACGACCTCCAACGCCTTTTCGAATGCGGCCACTCCTTCTTCTTCCCGACCGATCTGGATCAGGGTCACGGCATATTTGACGTTGGCTTCCGCGCTCTGCGGATTCTTATCCAGGATGTCCTTCCAAAGGGGCACGATCTCATGCTCGCGACCCGTTTGCTGGAGAACCATGCTCAACATGTCCGCGCTTTGAGGCTGATCTCCTTCGAGTTCAAGGGCCCGCCGGAAGTTGCGCTCGGCGTTGACGGGCATACCGGCCTGCAGTTGGGCAAGGCCGACCCGGTTGTATAGGCCCGCCATATCCGAATCGTAGCTCTCGTCCGCCTCACCATCCGCCGTCCGCTGCTTATGCGCGCGTTCGCGAGCGTTCACGGCCTTCTCATAAGCATCCGACGCGCCTGCCGCGTTATTCACGGCCTGGTTCAGTTCGCCTTGCACGAAATAGGCTTTGAATTCATCCGGCTCTGCCGCTTGGGCCCGCTCCAAGACGGCATTCACGATGTCATAAGTTCCAATCCTTGCGGCGGCACATGCCCTGGCCAACTCGGTGAGGACCTCGTAGGGTCCCAGAAAGTCTGGATCCAGGTTCATCGCCTCTTCAAGCGAAGCGAATGCACTCTCTGGAGAGAACTCACTTACCACACGACCCTGTGCCTGCTGCACGTAGTGGAAGGAATCAAATCCTTCAAGGAACTTAAGGAAAGCGTCTGGATTCTCCGTGCCGAATGGAAGCGAATCTCCGGCCATCTCCGCTGGCAGCTCGATTTGGGCTTCCTCGGCGATCGTCTTGATGAAGCGATGAAGGACTTGGAATATCTCCTCGCGAGAGACTTTCCAAGACTCGGACCGACGAGGGCCGTCCTCTCCACTATGGTGGAACCGGACATCGATATCGAACCCGCTTTCGTTGGCGGTGACATTTCCCTCCACCAACACATCGACCCCGGATTGCTCGAACAATTCATTGATCTGAGGCTTGTCCAGCTTCATCTCCGCGAAGTTGATGAAGCCGATTTTGGGGCCGTCTTCTTCGTTTATCTGAGTCAGATAGCTGACGCTGTTCACCTCGGCATCAGTACCCAACCGAATTTGCTCGCTCGCAAAATTGGAGATTTGGCGACCGAGATAGGCTGGTGTGCCTTGGGCAGGCATGAGGGGAAGGACAGCGACTTTCATGAAGACGCTAGTTTACCGTTTGGCCGGTTGAAGGGACGAACGATACTCACTCAATTCAGCCTTTGCCTCCGCCCCTACCTTCGCCAGCTTCTCGAGCCAGCCAGCCTTGAAAGGTCTGAGAATCTCGACCAGAGTTTCCGTGATGGCAAGGTCCCGATACCATTTCCGATCTGCGCTCACCACATACCAGGGAGCATGGTCCGAATTGCATTTGTTGAGTGAGTCGTTATACGCCCGCGTGTAATCTTCCCAAAAGTCGCGCTCTTTCCAGTCGCCCGCATTGAGCTTCCAAGCCTTTTCGACTTCTTCTTCCCGCGCCAAAAGCCGCTCTTCCTGCTCCTCCTTTGAGATGTGGAGGCAAAACTTGACAATGATGGTCTTGTTCTCCGCCAAGAGCTCCTCAAACTCGTTGATCTGATCAAACCGCTTCTTCCAAACCGCTTCCGGCGCGAGATTGTGCACGCGCACCACCAATACATCTTCGTAGTGGCTCCGATTGAAGATGGCCACCGAGCCCTTGCCCGGTGCATGGCGATGCACCCGCCAGAGAAAATCGTGACTGAGTTCCTCAGGCGTTGGAACCTTGAACCCAACCACGTTCACGCCTTGCACATTGAGGTATCTGCTCAAGCCCCTGATGGTTCCGTCCTTGCCTGCCGTGTCCCGCCCCTGAAGAATGATCAAAAGGCTGTGTTCGCCAGCGGCAAACAGCAGTTCTTGGAGCTCATCGAGCTCTTCCCCGAGCTGATTCGTGAGGGCAATGGCCCCCTCCTTCTCTAATCCTCCGTCCTTTCGGGAGTCGATCTGGTTTAGATCGATTTGACCATTCACTCGCAATGCGTGGGGCATGGAAAGCATATTACGCAGAGTGACGGGACGATGCAACCCAATTCGACCGGCTCAAGTACAATTTGAGGGCGACAGAGGAACTCGATTTGCTTCAGGAAGAACGGCGTGAACTCGCCACGACCGGTTTGTCGGATGATGGGGTCCAGCAAATGCTGGAGCTTGCCGAAAGGCTGCGTGCATCCAACGGTGGCGAACTGGATGAATCGGCAATCCTCGCTGTTTCCGAGGCTACGGGTGCTCCCGTCGAATACGTTCGCTTAGCGATCCGCCTCCGGCCCGAAGAAAAGAAGCGCGGTTGGGTGCATCGACTCCGGTCCGAGTACCTGGGGCTGGACCCCGAAGTGCGCCGCAACGTCATCGGCACTACGTTTGGCATCGTATTCGCCCTCGCTGGCACCCTCAGCCAAGTTCTGATCTCATCGTTTCACGGATTCCTGGGCGTGGTTCAAATCATCTGCGCAACCCTATCGGTCTATCTTGTCGGTGTCGCCAAGGATGCTCGATCGGCCGCCATCACCGGTGCCCTCATCACAGGTCTGGGCTTTATCGCAGCCACCGTGTTTCAGGCCGTCTTCGCGGTTCGAGGTTCGATCGATGCCGCCCTGATCATTCCCCTTACGATCATGGGCGCTCTCGGCAGCATGGTTGTCAACATGATCGTGTCAAAGAATCGACGACGACTGGGATTAAAGGATCCTGTCAAAGAGCGACAAGATCTCCTGCGACAGTTGGTCGACCTGCAAACGAAACTCAAATCTGGGGAGCAGTCGGCCGCGTTTCTCAGTGTCGATGTGGTGGGCTCGACCAAAATGAAGGAGCACTCTGACCCGCTCAGCATTGAATTTACGTTCAACGAGTATCACCAGTTCGTGGATCGAATCGCTAGAAAGTATGGTGGGCGTGTACATTCCACCGCCGGTGATGGCATGATCTGCGCTTTCGACACGGCGGGTCAGGCATTTGCCGCCGCCAAGAATATTCTGGCGGGGCTCATCGAGTTAAACACCTTTGGCAACAAGACCGGTTGCCCGATTGCTTTGAGAGCAGGAATTCATGCCGGGACGGTGGTCACTCCCAAGCCCGGGGATATCGCCTCCCTGAACTTTGCTCACGAGATCGATATTGCCGCCCACATGCAAAAGGTCGCTCCTGAAGGGGGCATCGCCGTTAGCGAACCGGCCGCCATGGATCTACCCGGCGGCCCCGCCACCGTTGGCACCCAGTCCGTTGAGACCCAAGGTGTGAGGGGATTCATTTGGCAGGCCCGCCCGAGCGCCGTCGGCCCCATCGGTACACCACCAGCGTTCCCCAATCAATCTGGCGGATAATAACGCAGTGGATGCGGTGCCGGCAAAGCTTGAATCTCGAACCGAGGCCGAATGGAGCCAACATTGGCGCTTTGTACCAAGCGTGCCAAAAGTGGTTCGGCAACTCGCAGGGCATCAGACCCCTCCCGCCGAGAGACTGAACCGGGCGGCATACTTTATCGCTGGCAAACTCGAGGACGAGGACTTTCACCTCTTCGCCAATGCCGGTCAGCCTCTTCTCAAGCGTCAGCGTGATGCCTGGTTCGATGAAATCCTGTTCCACATTCCACCAACCGCTGTGCCCGGCTGCTATTGCCCAACTTCGATCGAAGCGATGGTCAGTTTTGAGCCGCTCCGCGAGATTCGGACCAAGATTTCTCGAAGCTACTCAATGGTTCCAGCATTTGTGGCCAAGGTGAATATCGGCCAATTCTCAGAACCGCCCGTCGATCTGATCTGGAACCTGGAGCATGAAGGCAACCTCACGGCAATCGGAAATCTCCTGATCGCTGGTGCGCTTGATTGGATGGACCAGCTGTGCAATCCGATTACCCTGGAAGAGCAGGTCATACAGGGAACGCTGCCCCATGTGTCTGACTCGACTGGCCTGGAAATCGTCCTTGCAACTGGAGGGCGACATGCGGCTCGACAGGTGCTCAAGGCGTGGATGGATGATCCCGTGCGAAGCAGCCTGATCCGCAATGAAATCACGCGCCTGACGCGCCATATGGGCCCCGTTTATCGGAGCGGTGAGGACTACGCCGATATCGCCGTACTCACCGTCGCATTCGACCTCCTGCCTCAACGCGTCCTCAAGAGTTTTTAAGAATTTTGTGAATGGCTCTTGACAAAGACATCCATTGGTTGTGCTACAATCTTGCCTCGCGCCCATCACGGGCGACGCCAAGACCAAGAGGAGTGCTATGAACCTACGAAACACAGTCGCCGCTGATAACGCCCTCTTCGGTTGGGCCCGCTAGCAACCGAAACGCTGGCTGATCCGCCCGAACCGAAGGGCGGCGTTTCCTTACTCTACGACTCAGGCGCAATTGCGTCTGCCCGTCCCCAAAAAGGAACGAACCAGCGTTGAACTCTCAACAAAAACAGGCCCTAAAGGACCGTCTGGGCAAGATGACGGCCCGAGAACGTAAAGACCACCTGCGATCGGCGTCGGAAGCACGCACAATCGCTCAACGAAATTCAAAGAAGCCCGTCGGTAACGTTGAGGACTTCCTCTACAAGATCATCTGCACCGAGATCCTGGGAGAAGTCGCCACCGTCGTCCGGGCAGATTCAACCCAATGCCTTGTAAGGACTGAAACGGAGGTGAAGCCGATGCAATTGTGCCCAGAAACCAGGCCCATCGTCGGCGACGAGGTCGAAATCGACCTCAAGAAAAATCGAATATCGAGGGTCTTGCCGAGGAAAACGGAGCTGGCCCGACCAGACGACCGCAACCCGGAACGGGCGAAGCCGGTTGCCGCCAACATCGACCTAGCAGCCGTGGTCGTGTCGGTCGGCAACCCGCCTCTGCATCCCCGATTGATCGATCGGTACCTGTTCGCCATCCACAAGGGCGGCGCCAAGCCGCTCATCGTGGTCAACAAGTTGGATCTGCTTTCGGAGATGGATGCGGTGAAGCAATTGGATGTCTTGGAACACTATCGGGCCATGGGCATTCCCACGGTCATGCTCTCCGCCGCTCTCGGCCGGGGTCTGGAGGCATTGCGTCCGCATATCGCTGGCAAGAGAGTCGTCTTCGTCGGCCATAGCGGAGTGGGCAAGAGTTCGCTCTTGAATGCCCTGCTCTCCGCCCCCTCGCCCTGCTTGCGGGGAGAGGGGATGGGGGTGGAGATCTGCGAAGGTGCTCCGAACCCCCTCGCCTTGGATGCGAGCGTTGCGAGCGAGAGGGAGAGGGGGCAGGAGGTGGAGGTCTGCGAAGCTGCTCAGAACCCCCTCGCCTTGGAGCGAAGCGAAAGGGAGAGGGGGCAGGGGGTGAGGGTCTGCGAAGCTGCAGAAGGCGCAGTCTCCACCAAGTCTGGCAAGGGACGTCACACCACCACCGCCAGCCAGCTCTACACGCTGGAGGACGGGACGGAAATCGTCGATACGCCGGGCGTGCGATCGTTTGCGATCGACACGGATCAGGAGCTCATGGAAGGCTTCCCGGATATCCAGCGGTTCGCGCCCGACTGCCGCTTCAACGACTGCCAGCACCTCCAGGAGGAGGGATGCGCCGTTCGAGAGGCGGTGCGCGACGGGCAGCTGCCCCGGGCGCGCTACGAGACCTACCGTCGCATGATGGATGGGGAAGTGGCGACCGGGATGGGGTTCGTCTGCGTGAAATGCGGCGCCACGGCGGCTACCGGCTCTCCTCGCCACTCCGGAGGAGAGGGGTCGGGCGCAGGCACGGCGCACCGCAACCACTGCCCGCGTTGCCTGCACAGCGTCCACCTGGACAAGAAACCGGGCGACCGCCTGGCGATGTGCGGCGGCACGATGGAGCCGGTGTCGGTCTGGGTGCGCAAGGGCGGCGAGTGGGCGCTGATCCACCGGTGTAAGGAATGTGGAGCGATGGGCTCGAACCGCATCGCGGGCGACGACAACGAGATGCTGCTGCTCTCGATCGCGGCCAAGCCGATGTC
>CAMLEL010000075.1 GCA_946478935.1 uncultured Armatimonadota bacterium | reverse complement strand
TACGTCACGGGTGCGGAGCCTGTTGGTAGCGAGCTCTTGGTCCACAAATATGGGCTTGGTGTCAAATCAGCAACAGTCCGCAATGAATTGGCCGACCTTGCCGAAATGGGATTTCTGGAGCAGCCACACACGAGCGCTGGACGAGTCCCGAGTGACCTTGGATACCGTTTCTATGTTGATCGATTACTCCAAAAATCGGAGGTTAACACTTCAGACAAAGAGAAGCTCACATCGGTAGTCGAGGAAGGTGAAGTGCTCCAAAAACTGCTGCGGGAGACAACTCAGGCGCTTTCTCGCATCACGCACCTGATGAGTGTAGCGACAACCGTTCGGGATCCGGGGTTAACGGTTCGCAACGCTCTGATCAGCGCAATCGGCCCCAATCAGGCGCTTCTCGTCGTAGCCCTGAGCAACGGCCAAATTGAAAACAAGATGATCGATTGTCCCGCTGGCTTGAGTTTGGACGATCTTGGACTCACGAACCAACAGTTGTTCAACCTCATCACGGGAAAGACCTTGCGGCAACTGTTGAAGGCCAAATCCCCGCCGATTCCACAGTCGGCAGCTGCAGAGAAATTGGCGGGAATGATTTGGAATCAAATCAGGTCAATAGCCAAGGATTCCACCCGTGGCTTGATGGTCACCGAGGGCCATGAGTATATGTTTGCCCAACCCGAGTTCCAACGCGATCTGAATGCGCTTTCCACCTTCATTGACTACTTGGACAGGAGCGACGTCCTGTACGAAGCCGTCGGTCAACCATCAGCGCAGCAAGTCACGATCGGGCGGGAGAATCGCCAGTCCGAATTACACCAAATGTCAGTGGTTCGCGAAAGCTTCTACGTGGGGGAGAACGAGGCTGGGGTGATCTCCCTGATCGGTCCGACCAGAATGGCTTACCATGCTGGCATCCCTTTGGTCGGTTATACGGCGAAGGTTCTGAGCGAATCCTTAACCAAGTTTTTCGCCTGACACGAGTTGATTCTGAAGGAACCAATCATAGGCGCTGCGGACTCCGGCTTCCAGAGTGATCTTCTCCCGCCATCCCAGAGCGTGGAGGCGGGATACATCCATCGTCTTTTCGGGGAAACCATCCGGCATCGAAGTGTCCCAGTGAATCTCGCCTCGATGCCCGATCACTCGCTGTATCAGCTCAGCAAGTTCTCTGATTGAGACGGACTTCCCGGTACCAATGTTGACGTGACCCTCCACTCTGGGCTGCTCCATCAGGAACACACAGGCGTCGGCGATGTCTCTCGCATGCAAGAACTCGCGCCGTGGATTGCCTGAACCCCAGCACGTCACCGGCTTGTCTGGAAGCGCCTCATGGAATTTTCGGACAAGGGCCGGAAGCACGTGAGAAGTCTTCAAATCGAAGTTGTCACGATCGCCGTACGCGTTTGGCGGCATGGCCGTGTAGTAATTCCGCCCGTATTGCTTTGAAATCGAATCGCAGAGATAGAGACCGGCGATTTTGGCAATCGCATAGGGTGCATTGGTCGGCTCGGGCTTTCCAGTAAGCAACGCTGACTCTGGGATCGGTTGCACAGTTTCCCGGGGGTAGATGCAGCTAGAACCGAGGAACAACAAGTGATCGATTTCGGCTTGATGAGCTCCCCAGATAACGTTCGTTTGAATCGCCAAGTTTTCTCCGATGAAATCTGCCGGGTACGTCTTGTTGGCATGAATCCCACCAACTTTGGCTGCGGCCACGACGACAGCCTGTGGTTGTTCCGACTTATAGAAGTCCTGCACCGCCTGTTGATTCGAAAGGTCCAATTGTTGTCGAGTTCGGGTCAGGATGTTCTCATATCCTTTTTCTCGAAGTTTTGCTTCAATGGCGCTTCCAACTAGGCCGCGATGTCCGGCGACAAAGATACGATCTGACTTACTTAACAATAGAACTCTCCAAACAGGCATGGCCTCTCAATGAGGACAATTCACATTCAACCATTTCTCCGACGATTTCCTTCATGCCAAGGGTAGGACGCCAACCAAGCTTGCGGGCTGCTTTGTCGGCGTTCCCGACGATATTGACGACGTCAGCGACCCGGTAAAACTCCGGATTCACATCCACCACAATCTGCCCGGTCTTTTGATTGATCCCTACTTCTTCGACGCCACTTCCCTGCCACGTCAACTCAATTCCCACCAAACGAAAGGCCTCGGTCGTAAAATCTCGAATGGAGGCCTGAACGCCCGTGGCAATCACGTAATCATCAGGCTCGACGGCTTGAAGCATCAGCCACATAGCCTCTACATATTCTCTGGCGTGACCCCAATCCCGCTTGGCGTCGAGATTTCCCAACGATAGTTTCACGTCTAGCCCCGCTGCGATTCTCGCCGCACCCTGCGCTACTTTCTTGGTTACAAATCCTTCACCCCGGAGTGGGGATTCGTGATTGAACAATATTCCGTTCGACGCATGAATGCCATACGCCTCACGATAGATTACAACTGACCAATAGGCATACAGCTTGGCGACCCCGTAAGGACTGCGGGGGTGAAAGGGCGTCTCCTCGTCTTGAGGAACTTGCTGTACGAGCCCGTAAAGTTCGCTACTCGAAGCCTGATAGAATCGGACGTGGCGGTCGAGACCTTCAGCTCGAATGACGTCTAGGATCCGCACAACCCCCAATCCCGTCACGTTCCCCGTGTATTCCGGAACCTGGAAGCTCGTCCCTACGTGAGATTGCGCCGCTAGGTTGTAAATCTCATCCGGCTGAGACTCAAGAATGATCGAACGGACGGAGTCCGTGTCGACGAGATCACCTTCATGGAGTTTCGCGGCCCCCGGAATGTTCGGATTCCTGTCAACCGATCGAACCAAACCGTGAACCTCATAACCCTTATCCAGCAAGAGATTGGAAAGATAAATCCCATCCTGGCCTCCGATACCGGTTATGAGGGCCCGTTTCATGAATTACCGGTCCTCTTCAGCACTCTGATAGACCAAGTATCCACTCTCTTTAACCAAGGCTTCTTTGCGCGCACTCTCCAAGTCGGCATCGACCATTTCGGCAATGAGCTCAGAGAGTCCGACCCGTGGCTCCCAGCCCAGTTGGATACGCGCTTTAGTTGGATCGCCCAGCAAGGTTTCGACTTCAGTTGGTCGATAGTACTGTGGATCGACGGATACAAGCTTTCGGCCCGACTTCTTATCAGTGGCGACTTCATCGATTCCTTCACCTGACCATTCAAGCTCGATACCGACTCGGTTAAAGGATGATGTGACGAAATCGCGAACACTGGTCTGGCGGCCAGTGGCCACCACATAGTCATCTGGTTTGTCCATCTGGAGCATCAACCACATCATCTCCACGTAATCACGAGCATGACCCCAATCTCGCAATGCGCTCATGTTGCCAAGAAAGAGACTTTGTTGGAGACCCACGGCGATCCTCGCCGCGGCCCGCGTGATCTTCCGGGTCACGAAGGTCTCTCCTCGCAAGGGCGACTCGTGGTTGAACAGAATGCCGTTTGAAGCGTGCATGCCGTACGCCTCGCGATAGTTCACCACGATCCAATAGCCGTACAGCTTTGCAACGGCGTAGGGGCTCCGCGGGTAGAACGGCGTCGTTTCCTTCTGGGGAATCTCCTGCACCAGACCATACAGCTCGCTCGTCGAAGCCTGATAGAATCGCACGGACTTTTCGAGTCCCAGGATTCGTAAGGCCTCCAAAAGCCTCAGAACGCCGACCCCATCGACTTCGGCGGTGTATTCCGGCGAATCGAAACTTACCTTCACATGGGACTGTGCGCCGAGATTGTAAACCTCATCAGGCTGGACCTTTTCGATGACCCGAAGCAGAGACGAGCCATCGGTTAGATCTCCATAGTGGAGGTAAAAGGGCAGTCCCTGTTCATGTGTATCGTGAAACAGATGGTCGATCCTCCCGGTGTTAAACAAGGAGGATCGTCTCTTGATACCGTGGACTTCATAGCCCTTGCCAATCAAGAATTCTGCGAGGTATGCGCCGTCCTGGCCGGTAATGCCCGTAATGAGTGCCTTCTTCATAGGTTTGACTGCTTAATCTAGCAGATTCAGGAGCCGAGCAAGATTAAGGCCAAACCCTTCAGACAATTGAAAGTACTTGTCTTTATGTCTAAGCTGCAAGTTTCAGTCCACGATCATTCGCCTTTCCTTCTTGCTCTGATTCCCGGATCTTGAATCGTTCAATCATGTTTAGTAAGTCATTGGCCATTAGGTGAACTTGCTGGGTCGTGGCGACCATTTGTTGAATGTTCGCGGACTGCTCTTCTGTGGCAGCCGAAACTTCCTCGGCAGCAGCAGCGTTTTCCTCACCGAACGCAGAAAGACTCTCAATGTTCCTTCCAACTGTCTCGGACAGGCTCGCCATTTCACTTGTAGCCAATTCCGTTTCTCCGGCAATGCCCGCAAGGTCGCTAAAGTCCTGTCGCATAGCCCTGACGCTCGCATTAACCTGCTCACTCGCGGCCGCTACCTCAGCGATTCGGCTAACAGCTTCATCTACTGCTGACTGGATCTTAGCTAAAGCTTGCCCCGCATTTGTCACCATTTGACTACCAGCATCGACGGCTCCGCTGCCCTCATTCATTGCGAGAACGGCTTGCTTCACGAGCGATTGAATCTCATGTACCAAGGTCGTGATATCTTTGGTCTGCTCGCTGGACCGTTCGGCCAGTTTCCGCACTTCATCGGCAACGACCGCAAATCCCTTGCCATGTTCACCGGCTCGGGCCGCTTCTATGGCCGCATTAAGCGCCAGCAAATTCGTTTGGGAGGCAATATCGTCGATCGCTTCCACAATCGTCCCGATCCGCTCGGAAACGGATCCAAGAGCTTGAATGGCTGCACCCGTCGACTGGGTCGATTCACTGATGCGCGCCATCGCTTCAACGCAAGCAGAGACTGAATTGGAGCCCGTATCTGCCGCAATGACAACCTCCTTTGCCGCTAGCTGGGTTTCGCCGGCGTTTGCCGAAGTCTTCGCCATTGCTTCGCCAATTTCATCGACACCTCTCGTTGCTCCTTGAACAAGTGTGGCGGTGCGCTGTGCGCCCTGAGCCACCATTGAGACGGCATCACCCAAGCGATGAACCGCATTGGCCGTTTCGTTCATGTTATGGGCCTGATTATTCGACCCGGCGGCAACTTGTTCAATCGTCGATGCAATCTGCGTGGTTGCATGACCGACTTCATCGGATGACGCGGATAGGTCAGCAACGGAGGCTCTCGTCTCACTTGCGAGATTTCGAACAGAGGAGCACATTCCCTCCAATTGGTCAATCGCTCGGTTGAACTCAGTGCTGAGAACCGCCAATTCATCTTGACCCTGAACATTCGCGCGCTCGGTCAGATCACCATCTGCAACACGCTTGATCACTGCGAGAGATTCCGCCAATGGCTTCACGATGCTGCCCGTGATTCCAAACGCGCAGACCACGCCCAAAATAAGCGAAAAAGCAAGGATGAAGTATGTCCAACGAATCGCATTTTTTTGTACGACTTGAGCGGCTAGGTACTCGTCTTTCGACACTTTGAGTTGAACTTCGACCAGTTTGGATACTTTTTCGGAGATTGGGTCAATAGCGGGATAAAGATCATCCTTACAGAATTTTGCAAGACCTTCCCTGTCTCCACTTTTCAGGATTCCCAGTAGCTTGTTTGCCGCCAAGTCCCCTTTGTCAAACAGTGGTCCGGCCTCTGCGACCAATTCGGCTTCTTGCGACACCAGTTTTGTTGCAGTGTATGCTTTCCATTCTTTGGCGATGACGATTCGCGCGCTTTGTACGCTGTGCATTGCTTCGGCAAATGTAAAGTTGCCGTTACGAGCCTTGTGACTCGCATCGACCAAATTAACTGCGTACATATCTGCCACCTTCTTGAGGCCGTCGAGTGGCACAACCCGATCTTTGTAAACAGTTTCTAGGCCGCTCTGGACATTACCTATGGACACCAATCCATAGAACCCGACTCCGAAAGCGCATAGCAGGCAAATAAAATAGCCAAGGGCAAGGCGTCCGCCAACCTTGAATCTTCTCATGAATCCCATTTCTCTCCGTTGCTTGACTTGGATAGTCTCGCAATTAGAGATTCTCGGACCGCTGGCCCCGAATCGTTACTAGGATTCTTCAATTACTTCTTCGCTGAAAACCACAATTCGCGAAGATGCTAAGTAATAGACTTACAGTAGTAATACCAGAGCAGATTTACTTACCCGTGAATACGGGTGCTGGTTTTTCTGCGTATTCGCCCTTGAAGGGACGATCTGATTCTCCCGGAACAGTCTCCAACAGACGCTCCTTTGTATAGATGAAGTCTTCCCTTTTATAATCTGCTAACTCAAAATTCTTTCGCAACACGATTGCTCCTGTCGGACACGCCTCTTGGCAATAGCCGCAAAAGATGCAGCGGATCATGTTTATTTCGTAGCGAGCGGCATAGCGCTCGCCGGGGCTAAATCGAGCTTCATCTGTATTTTCGGCGGCTTCCACATAAATGCAGCGCGCAGGGCAGGCTCCAGCACATAGCGAGCAGCCAATGCACTTTTCCAACCCACTCTCATATCTCGTGAGAAAGTGGCGCCATCGTGTCCGAGGGTATTGCTCCCTGATCTCCTCCGGATACATGACCGTTACCTTTTTGTGGGCCAGACGACGGCGCGTGATTCCGAAGCCGGCAAGTATCGGCTTGACCACGCCTTTCATCAAATCGACGCTCAAGGCTTCACCTCTTCCAATTCGCGCGGACCGCTCAATCCCTCAAACAGTTTCAGATCAGTCAGCTTGCGTGGATTGCTGCCCCGCTTGATCTTCTCCTGTAGCTTGAGAACTGCATAAATCAGGGCGTCAGGGGAAGGTGGGCAACCCGGAACATACACATCGACGGGCACAACTTGGTCGGCCCCCTGCACGATCGCATAGTTGTTGTAGACGCCGCCAGATGAAGCGCAAGCTCCCATTGAGATCACCCATTTCGGTTCAGGCATTTGATCGTAGATTTGCCTCAAGACAGGAGCCATTTTCTTGGAGAGTCGCCCGGCGATAATCATCACGTCCGCCTGGCGGGGAGTCGCGCGAAATGCCTCCGAGCCGAACCTGGCCAGGTCAAATCGGGATGCGACCGTTGCCATCATTTCAATCGCACAACAGGCCAATCCAAAGGTCAGAGGCCACAGCGCATTGGCGCGAGCCTGGCTGAGTAGCGTATCCAGGGAGGTCAGTACAACGCTGCCGCCCTTCTGCACGTCACCGATCACGGGCGTGGAACTGTCGTGAAGTACTACTGTTTCAACTCGTCTTGGCATGGGTTCGAACTGTTCGCATTCTACCGAACATTGGTATCTATTAGATACGAGCGCTGGCACGAGGACGATGCTGCGTGACGCGGGTATCCTGTCTGTCCTTGAGTACGCGAACATCCGATAAGTCGCAGGCGTTTCTTCAGTGCGCGAACTGCAAGAAAATCCTGTTCTCGATTGAATTCGAGCAGAATCTTCGTGTCTGCAACCACTGTGGACATCACCACAGAATCAACGCTCGAACGCGAATCGACTGGACTTTCGATCCAGATTCATTCGAAGAGCAAGACACGGAACTGCGTTCCTTAGATCCGCTCCACTTCCCCGAGTACGCTGACAAGATCAAGGGCGCCGAAGCCAAAACCGGGACCTTCGATTCGATCATTTCGGGATTTGCGAGATTGGAAGGACAGCGTGTTTCAGTTGCCGTTGCCGACTTCGCCTTTATGGGTGGCTCAATGGGATCGGTTGCTGGCGAAAAGATAACTCGCACTTTGGAGCGCGCCGCCGAAGAGCAGATTCCTGCAATCGTGTTTTGCGCGTCAGGGGGAGCTCGAATGCAGGAGGGACTCTTGTCATTGATGCAGATGGCCAAGACAACTGCCGCCGCCGCACGATGTTCAGAGGCTGGCGTGCCCTACATTGCGATTTTCACCGACCCGACAATGGCGGGCGTCCTGGCAAGCTATGCGTCCATCGCCGATGTAATCCTCGCCGAGCCACGCGCGCTTGTGGGATTCGCTGGAGCACGGGTAGCCAAACAAGCAGGTGTTAGTAAAGTTCCCGATGATTTTCAGACAGCTGAGTTTGTTTACAAGCATGGCATGCTCGATCGGATAGTGCCCCGCAAGGAAATGAGATCGACGCTTGCCACCCTGAGTTCAACTCTCGGCGGTCGATTGATCGATACACAACTGGTTCAGGAGGCTCCGGCAAGCTAACCATGGCAAAGAACTTTGACGAATGGAATCGCCCACTCAAAGAGTTGGAGGAGGGCATCGAAAAACTCAAGGACTTCGCCCGAAGGGAAAGCGACGCTGGCAAGCGCGTAGACCTGGAAAGCAAGATCGATGAACTAGAGCGACGCCGGGACAACTACATTGAAATCATGTTCCAACGGCTTGGCCCGTGGGAAAAAGTCCTTGTTGCTCGAGCGCCAAAACGGCCCTACACCATTGACTACATCGCTTCCATCTTTACTGAGTTCGTGGAGCTTCAGGGAGATCGTCGCGGTTTCGTAGATAACGCGATCGTCGGGGGACCCGCCAAACTGGATGGTGTGCCTGTGATGGTCGTCGGGCACCAGAAGGGTCGAAACATCCAAGAGAGACAGCATCGGAATTTCGGCATGGCCAAGCCTGAGGGCTATCGGAAGGCCATCCGACTCTTTGAGATGGCTGAGCGGTTCCGGATGCCCGTGATTTCCTTTGTCGACAC
>CAMLEL010000074.1 GCA_946478935.1 uncultured Armatimonadota bacterium | reverse complement strand
CGATGAAATTGCAAAGGCTGTCCGGAAAATCACCGAACTTGAGCAGAGGATCTGTGAGTCGAGCCGCCTCGCGCGAGACGAAACAGTTCGTGCAGAAAAGCTAGAGCGAGAGTCGCGTCAAATCGGCGAGCAAGTGAGCGAAATTGAGCGCGAGATGGACTCGGTGCGCGGACTTCAACAGGGAAGCTTGACCGCAATGGAGCGGGCGAATGCCGATCTTCGCTTGGCTGAACAAAGATTGGAAAGTCTAGACCACCTCGAAGAAAGCCTGGGCGAGGAAGCAGGAAAGGGGCTGGAGCGCGTCGCGGAGTTGGAGAAAGAGATTCAAGAATTGATTTCAGAGGAGAAAGATGAAATCGAGAATTTGGATCGCATTCGAGCAGAATTTGTCGGCGCAGGCGACGAGGCGAAGTCGCTACAAGCAGCGTTGCGAGAATCCGAACAAGAACTGATTCGCGTTCGCGAAGCGCATACGGCGTTCCTTCGGCACGAGGCTCAGGCGGCCCAGCAGAAGGAGAGGGCGAGCCTGGCACGACGTGAGCTCAAAGGCATCGAAGCGAGTGTGCCAGAGCTCCAACTGGTCACTGATGAAGCCAGGGCTGCATTCGAGTCCGTGGCTGGCCAGGTGCGAGCTTTTGAAAGTCAGATACAGGAGATCGAAGGGAACCTGGCCAAGGAACGAACACAAGAGGAGCACGACGGCCAAGCCGCCCGGAGACTTCTCGCCGAGCGAGCCACGTTGGACGGCCGACGTCGCGGAATCGAAGCGACGATCGAAAGTCATGAAGGGCTGAATCAGGGAGCGCGTGCGGTCCTGGAAGCAGCAGATCGTCAGGTGCTGCGTGGCAACTACCAGCCGGTGGGAGAAGCGGTATCAGTTGATAAGGACTACGCGCTTGCAATCGAAACCGCACTGGGTGGCTCAGCGAACGACTTGATCGTGGACCACGACTCAGATGCAAAGACCGCCATCGGTTTCCTGAAGGAGCACCGGCTTGGTCGGGCGACGTTCCAGCCGATCAGCTTGATGCGGCCTTTCGAACCAAGCTTTGAACTGAGGAAGCTTCTGGGAGAAAAG
Source organism: uncultured Armatimonadota bacterium (assembly GCA_946478935.1). The sequence continues at coordinate 7,676 of CAMLEL010000074.1, read as the reverse complement.
GGAGTCATTGGTCGTGCGAGTGAATTGGTTAACTGCGAGCATCGTGTCAAGCCGGTTATTGAATCACTGTTGGGACGAGTTGTCGTTGTAGAAACCCTCGACGATTCGCTCAGGCTCGCGAAGACAACTGGCTGGAGCCGGATGGTGACCCTGGAAGGTGAAGTTGTCCATAGCAGTGGAGCGGTTACGGGTGGCCATTCCCAAAAACAAGGATACGGTCTGGTGCAACGGAAATCCGATCTGGCGGAACTTGAACGAGAAATCGCAAAGATTGATCGACTCATTTCGGATGCAGAGACACGTTCGATGAAGTCCGGTCAGCAGCGTGCCCGATTGCAGGACTCAATACAAGAAATCAGGGCTCAGATTGCGGAGAAGCAAGGAGAGTTGCAAGAGGCTCGCGATTATTTCCAGGCTCTGAACGACGAGCTCCAAGGGACTCTCAAGTCAAAGGCCAGACTTGAGCACGAGATTGAAAATCTCGTACCGAACGCTGCTGGTCTTGCCAGCGTGGACGTTAAAGCAGTCGAGGCAAAACGTGATGAACTGATCCATCAGCTTGCCTCCAAATCGGCCAACGCCGAAACAGCAGAAGCGTTGCTGCGGGAGGCAGAACAGCGGATTTCGCAAGCGCAGCTTCGCCTCTATACTGCTAGAAAGCGTCTTGAAGCTGCCAACGAGAGCGAGACTAACCGGGACCGCAGGTTGTCCAACCTCGAGCCGGAAAGAATCCGGGCACGTCAGGAGATCGCACAGTCGAAGTTGCTAAGCGAGAAAGCCACGCAAGATAAGATTGAGGCTACCGCGCGGCTGCAAAAGGCGCAAGACAATCGTCGGGCCCTCTTGGAAAAGAGTCTTCAATTGATTGAAGATGCCAAGCAAGCCAGATCCAACTCTCACAGCATGGGCGACGGCGTGCATCAGGCTGAACTCAATCGTGCGCGGGAAGAGGCGCGAAAGGCTGCATCCGTTCAAAGACTGTTTGAGGAGTACGGCCTCTCCGAAGAAGATGCCATCGAGCAAGAGGGCAATCATGAAATTCCGCCAGATGCCGCCAACGTCGTGAGTCGCCTACGCAAGGAACTCAAGGCAATGGGCGATGTCAATTTGGGCGCGATCGAAGCATATGAACGGCTCACCCACCGATTCGAGGAACTTGATGTCCAACAAAAGGACATCTTGGACGGCATCGAGCAGGTCCACGGCAGCATCCGAGAGTTGGATAAGTTGACCCGCGATCGCTTCATGGCGACATTTGAAAAGGTTCAGGAGAACTACGTTCAAATGTTTCAAAAGCTCTTCAGCGGCGGCGAGGGTCAGATCATATTGACTGACCCCACGAATGTTTTGGAATCCGGGCTGGAGATCGAGGTCCAACTGCCCGGAAAGAAACGCCAGCAGTTGCAGCTCCTCAGCGGTGGCGAACGTGCGCTCTGCGCAACCGCGTTCCTGTTTTCTTTGCTCCAGGTCAAGCCTTCGCCGTTGGTGGTTTTGGACGAGGTCGACGCACCACTGGACGGGCGCAATGTCGAACGATTTGCCGCTCTCCTGCATGAATTCACAGATCGCGTTCAATTCATCGTGATTACGCACAATCCGACCACAATCGAGCAGGCGCCTGTTTGGCTTGGCGTCACCATGCAAGAGCCCGGGGTTTCAACCCTGATTCCGAGCCGGATCTCAACGGCGTTACGCCCGGATGATACAGTCATCGTTGCGTCGGCTTAATCCCGACTTCTGACGCACGAGACCTTGCCTAGCGACCTAATTCGGTTGGCTGACTTGCGTTAAAACGTGAACAATCGCATCGATTCTTATACATAGCGTTTTAGTTCTTGCGACATTTTTATTCTTTGTCGGCTTAAATACTGACAGAGAGAGTCAAACGCCTCTAAACAAGGCTTGAGACAAAAGCAAACCCTGATATGTACGATTCGTCCGGCCGATAGCTTTCCTATCCCCCCTGCAAAACGGCCGGACACTTTTATTTCTTACACTTTCTTCACCCACGAATGCGTGGCATCAAGCCGTCGTACTTTCAAACCGCGGTCCATCGATCTGTCTGGAACGCGGGAATTTCTGGTCCGGATCGATCCCTCTCAAACCCTCTCCGGTCCGGGCCGGATGACCAAAGTCGGCTCTTTTTTATGAAAGTTGCTCGATTCTTATTCGTTTCTTATTCATTAGAGGATTTACTACGAAGCGGAGAGGACATAAGCGCCTACTGGTGCAGGTCTCTTAAACATCAGATAAGGGTAGAAAGTCGCGGTCGGATCCGTTCTAGGGTCCGGCCGTGCTTTTGTTTTCGCCGGTATTCCATTGGAAATCGCCTAAGAAGCATGGAAAATGTTCGCGACAGGACCATTCGATATCTGCAAGACCTTCATGCCGCCGAGAAAGTGACCGAAGACATCCTAGATAAGCTGGCGGATGACGCCGAAGCGATTTCGAGTCTGCGGGTCGTTGCGGGCGAGAGTGTGCTTGAGTGTGTGAATCGGCGCGAAACCATCGCAGCACGAGTCGCTGCCCTAGGGGGTTCCATCTCATCCATGAAAGACTTTGCGAACAGCACTCTTGGCGTCCTTAGCGATATTTACAATGCCGGACATAGTCGAGCCGACAAGATCACTATGGACGCGATCAAGGCGCATGCGGCGCTCCACCTGCTTCATGCGTCGTACTGCGCCTTGAACGTTTTTACCCAGCAATCCGGTGACTCCGATACAGCGGAGATTGCCTCCCGCTACCTGACGGAGTCGACGACCTCAGCAGAGCGATTGATCCCTGCGATCGAAGCCTCGGCACGGGCGACTGCTGGCGTACTTGCATAGGTGTAGAGATTCCTTTGTGAGATTTCCGGTAGAACTGAAAGCGCATGGAAGGTCTATGGGTGCTCGTGCGTCAGATTCCAGCAGGCAAGGTCAGCGGATATGGCGACTTGGGTCGATCGCTACCAAATCCGGTTTCAGGATTGGTCGTTGGCCGATGGATGGCTCACGCTCCTGATGACGTGCCGTGGTGGCGGGTTGTTGGAGCAGATGGAAGAATGCCAGTTTGGAAGAAGGACCCAAATCTAGAAGTCATCCAACGTGACCGGCTTGGCGAAGAAGGCGTGGAATTCGATCTAGAGGGTCGGGTTCGCATGGATTCCTATCGCTGGTCACCCGAGGATGCCGATTAGACCCTGGCCGCCGCCAGTTCCTTGAACGCATTTGCTGCAAAATCGACGCCTTCATCGTCGATGTCTGCATGCAGAACCAATCGAAGACGATTCGATGCAACCGGGAAGCACCAGACGCCGAGCTTGTGGAGCGCTTCCGTCCAGGTTTGTGCGTCACCTTCCGTTTCGACCAGCACCATGTTGGTTTGGACGCGATCCCAATCGACCTTCAGCATAGGAATGTTCGAAAGTTCCTGTGCCAAGCTGCGTGCCCGCCGATGGTCTTCTGCCAAGCGATCCACCATTTGCTCCAAGCTAACGATGCCGCAAGCTGCCAAAATGCCGGCTTGCCGCATGCCTCCGCCCAGCCGCTTTCGCCAGATCTTGGCCGACTCGATAAAGTTTGCCGGTCCGCACAACAGGGAACCTACTGGAGCCCGTAGACCCTTGCTCAGACAGAAATTTACGGTGTCGACATGCCGGGTGATTTCCTTGACGTCCACTCCTAGTGCAACTGATGCGTTGAACACTCGCGCCCCATCTAGGTGAACTTTCATCTCGTGCCGATCCGCGACTGCGCGATATTCGGCGAGAGTCTTCAGCGGAATTACCGCGCCACCAGCCCGATTGTGCGTGTTCTCAAGGCAGAGCAGTGTGGTGCCCGGAGTATGCAAATTGCGCTTGAGTGCATGGCGATCAATGACATCAGGGTCCATGACCCCCTTCTCTGAGGGCAGGGTCCAGGTAACGACGTTTGCGATGACCGCGGGTCCGCCAACCTCGTAATAGACCATATGAGCCTCTTCTTCGATGAGCGCCGCGTCACCGCGTTGGCAATGCACGGCCATCGCAATCTGATTGCCCATCGTTCCGCTCGGTACGAAAAGTGCGGATTCCTTGCCCACCTTTTCTGCGGCAAGTTGCTCGAGTTTCTCTACCGTCGGTTCATCGCCCAATACATCATCGCCCAAGGGCGCGCTTGCCATCGCCTCGTACATTTCGGGACTTGGCCGCGTCACGGTATCAGAACGAAGATCAACGATCATTGCATGTATTATGGAACTCAAAGTCAAACGAGTGTCGCCAGCAGTTCGGAGGTTTCTGCGACGGCCTCTTCGAACGCTTGCACTGCGGTCTGGATCTCTTCCTCAGAAATGATGAGCGGCGGCTCGAACCTCATGATTCGCGGGTTGTTCAGCGTGTAGGCGACGCATACGCCCCGCTTGAGCATCTGGGCGACGACCAATTCGCCAACTTCATCCATCGCGAATTCCACGCCGATCATAAAGCCTCTGCCACGAGCCTCCTTGATTAGATCGGTGTGCCTTTCAGCTACAAGTTGGAGCCCCTGCAACAGTTTTGGACCTACCGTTGCAGACCGCTCAACTAGGCCCTCGTCTTCGATAACCTTGATTGTTGCCAAGCCGGCGGCACAAGCGATAGGACTGCCGCCGAAAGTGGAGGTATGCGAAAGGGGGCTGTCCGAGTAGATCGATTCCCAGATTTCCGCCGTACCCATAAGCGCGCCAATCGGCATGATTCCGCCTCCGAGGGCCTTTGCCAAAGTCATCAAATGTGGTGCAGCACCGTCGTGCTCGCATGCGAACCACTTGCCGGTTCGGCCGAGCAGCGTCTGAACTTCGTCGGCAATGAGTAGTGCGCCATGTTTGTCACACGCTTCGCGCGCGGCCCGGAGATAACCTGCAGGTGGGATGTTAATTCCGCCTTCACCCTGGATCGGTTCAACGATAAATGCGGCGGTCTGATCGTCGACTGCATGGATCAAGGAATCGATATCACCGAACGGAATGAAGTGCACGTTCGGAAGCAGCGGATCATAGGGCCGACGATACTTGTCTCGTCCCATCACACTCAACGCACCGAGCGTCTTGCCGTGGAAACTGTCATGGGTAGAAACGATCTTGGATCGGCCCGTGTGCTTCTTTGCAAATTTGAGGGCACCTTCTACAGCTTCGGTTCCGCTATTGCAGAAGAAGGTGTATTGGAGACCGTCGGGACTCTTTTCCGCGAGTTTTGCGGCGAGATCGGCTCCCTGTGGACTAAAGAATGCCTTTCCGCTCAAACCCATACAGTCGAGCTGCGATTTTACAGCCTCAACGATTTTAGGATGCCGATGCCCCAAACTGAAGCAGCCGTATCCACCCAAACAGTCGAGGTAGCGTTTACCATCTTGATCGAAAATGTAGCAGCCTTCGCCGCGCATTTCCACGCCGAAACCGGCGAATTGCATCAGCTTCGATAGGTAGGGATTAATATGCCGAGAGTATTTGTCGACGACATCGGCGAACAGGGCATCCGCGTCCATGGGCGAATTTTATCGCAAGGACGGGCCCTCCATGGGCCCGCATTCGTAACTGTGCTCTTTCCACTGAGTTCTAATTGGACGAAAACCGTCTATCCTTTCGAGAGGAATGGTTATAACTCGAGTAGCGTTGGCAACGTTGAGCATTGCTGTTCTGGGTTACGCCGCCCTGCCAAGCCAGGGTTTGGTACCCGATCCCATTGCAAAGATTGCGAGCGACATTAAAAGCGGGCGCTCCAATCTAACCTACGATGAGCGGCATGGCTACCTCAAAGGTTTACTGAAACTGTTGGAGATCGAGCAAACCTCCCAAACGCTCGTCTGGTCAAAGACCAGTCTGCAGGGGCCGCGAATATCTCCCCGGGCGCCCCGCGCCATCTATTTTAACGAGCACACTTATGTGGGTTGGGTCAACGGTGGCGAGTTGATTGAGATTGCCACCGTACACCCTGAAAAAGGAACACGCTTCTACTCGATCCCGAACGAAAAGCAAGACAAGCTTGTATTCAACGAAGAGTTTCAGCGCTGCATAGCCTGCCATGCGGGCCCAGGTTTGGGAGGTGTTCCGCGACTCTTGTCTCGATCCGTCAATGCCGATTCCCAAGGCTATCAGATCCTCCGAGGTGGCGGGCGGATCATGACGCCACGAACGCCGTTCAAAGATCGATGGGGAGGTTGGTACGTCTCTGGAACGCATGGGAAGCAGAGGCATCGCGGTAATGCGCCTGCGGTTGGTGATGACGAGGGATTCACATTCGATCCCGAACTTGGGGCAAACAAGACCGATCTTACGCGCTACTTTAATGTCGGGGAGTATCTCAATCCGCACTCCGACATCGTCGCCCTTATGGTGTTGGAACATCAAATGGATGTGCAGAACGAGATTATCCGCGCCGGTAATCTGACTCGAAAGATCATTGAAGATCCCCAAGTAGGAACGATCTCAGAAGCGGCTGAGCCGCTTGTTCGAGCCTTACTCAGTATAGGCGAAGTTCAGCTTCAAGAGCCGATCAAGGGTATGGGAGCGTTCCAACGAGACTATGAAAAAGGGGGCCGTCGTGATCGCAAGGGCCGATCGTTGCGTGATTTGGATCTGAGTCGACGACTCTACAAGTACCGCCTGAGTCCTATGATCGAGTCGGCAAGTTTCAAAGCTCTACCCAAGGAAGTCCGTTTTCAAGTCATGACCAGACTGCGTGAGATTGCCGATGAGAGGGCAACGCCTGTTTACGATGAGATTGACCAGGCTGATCGCACATTCCTTCGGGAGTTTCTCGACTATCAGTAAAGGGCTTTCGAGAACTTGTGCGGATACCGTTTCTGGATGCTTTCGCTCAAGCGCTGGAACGATTTGCGGCGTGCTTGAACCTTTAACTCGGGAGTAGGGTTCACCCGCATCGCCTTGATGTCTAGCGGCAAAATCCGGAAGCCCTTGAAGGTTGCCTTTTCAAAGTACAGTCGAGCAAAGGCAGTCGGTCCTTCTTTTCGAGAGATCAAATTTCCCATCGAGTAAAGAATCGGCTTCCCACGATACGTCTCGGCCCCCTGTAGCACGTGCGGATGATGTCCCCAAACGATATCTGCGCCCGCGTCGATACAAGCTCGAGCCAATGCAACTTGGTAGGGAGTTGGGACCGTCTGCTTCTCAAGCCCCCAGTGGAGCGCTACGATCTTAATTCCATCGTCTGGGCGAGCGTTTATCCAAGATTTAAGGTAGTCACGATCCCGTTTGTCGATGGTGCCTTCAAAGATTAGCGCATGAAGACCCGGTTTGCTGCCAGTCGCCGGTCCCAGCTTTCGCATGGCCGGAGTCCCCATGAACGCCAGCGCGGAGATCAAAGTGACCCCTTTCACGGACACTTCACTCTTGGCAGTCGCAAGGTTTGATCCTGCGCCAGTGTGCTGGATTCCAGCCGTATCCAAAACGTCGAGCATCTCTCTCAGTCCCGTGGCCCCGTAGTCCATTACATGGTTGTTTCCCAAACTCACCATATGGAAACCCACTCCTACAATGCCTTCGATGTGCCTTGGATCAGCCTTCAGGATGTATTGCGTTCGCGCCTTCAACTCCTTGGCTGTTTTCAGGGGCGTGGCCGTGTTCGATCGAGTTAGCGGGATTTCCAAATTGGCTATCACAACGTCTGCCGTGCCCGCCATTGGGATGAGTCCTTCCAATGGATTTCGCTCAATGGG
>CAMLEL010000073.1 GCA_946478935.1 uncultured Armatimonadota bacterium | reverse complement strand
AGGGTTCAAACCCGAATTCTACTCGTGCTTCTGCGGGAATGACGACCTGGCCGCGTTCCCCAATTGTGGACGTCCCGAAGAAACCTTTGACTAAACACTGCTTCGACTTTGGATTCATGGCTTCATACAATTCACACGAATCATATCTAACATTCTTTTCAGAATGATATTCATTTGGGCCAAAAAATCTACTGAAAATCGGAGCCAATAAAGAGCGCCGGTAGATTGTTGCCCGTGACAACAGGGCAGAAGGACTTTTGTCACTGCAACACAGCTACGGTATCAGCGATCTTAAAGATTCGGGCAGGGACCGAATGGACTAGGCGATTTCGATTCGCAAGCCGTCCCAAGCCAACTGAATCCCGGCGGGGAGCTGCCCATTGGTGACGTCGTGGTCATAGTCGTGGCTGAGGTGGGTGAAGTAAGTCATCTCAGCGCCCAGGGATTGCGCGACCTCCACTGCTTTCTCAAAGTGAAAGTGATTGGGGTGGGGACGGTATCGGACCGCATCCAAGATCAGGGTCTTCAGGCCCTGGAGCATTGACCACGCCTCGTCTGGAATCTCCGACACATCGGTCACGTATGCAAAGTCGCCGAGCCGCAGTCCGACTACGGGCAAGTTGCCGTGCATGACTTTAAAGGTCGTGATGTCCATTCCTCCAACGGCCAAGTTTTTGGGAACGTCGTGGAGATCATAGCGTGGGACCTCAACGCCGGGAGGCATCTCCATGAAAGCATAGGGAAAAATCCGTTTGATGTCTTGCTGGTACCGTGGCCAGGCATAAACGGGCATGTCCCGCCGAGTTTTCACACACAGCGATCGGAGGTCGTCCATCCCCATGACATGGTCCGCATGGGTGTGGGTGATGAGGGTTGCCTCGACGTCGTAGATTTTCTCGCGCGCCATCTGCAGGCGCATCTCGGGCGCGCAATCGACCAATAGGTTTCCGCTGGGGCCCAGCAGGCAAATGGATGCCCTTGTCCGCCAATTCTTGGGGTTTGCCAGGTAGCTCTCGGGATACTCCACTCCCAGCATTGGCACGCCATTGCTGGTTCCGGACCCGAGGACGACGCAGGTCGGCATTTAGAGTTCGCCGGACCGCAGCAGAACTTCGCGAGCTACCAGCGCACTCGGCATTTCCGAGTATTGGGCGAGACGCTCCAGGCAGCGGGCGAAATTGCGCTCCTGCATGTCGTCGAAATTGGTTTGATCCTTGCGGGCGGCAACCACCAATTCCACGCCCTCTTCGAAGAATCGCGCACGATTCTGAGGAAGCGACTTGTTGGCCACGGCCGCATACTTCCGGCTGAGCTGCTCATAGATCTGGTCCCAACTTGACCGCGCCTGCAGCTCCGCCCGAAGCTTGGTCATCGCCTGTTCATTCAGCTTCTTCTTTTCTGCATCCCGACGCTTCTCGACCTCCCAATCGCTGATCGTGACGCCCTCGATCACGCGAAATTGGATCGTTTGGGACAGCTCAGACCCCAGGGTCTGTTCGATCAGCCGCTTGGTGGAAGCCAGCTTGAGGTGGCCGGCAAGCTCGCTTTCCTCATGGGGCACACCGACCACGAACATGCCGTCTTCAAACGTGATGGGCTTGGCCGAGTTCAGGGCAGTCCAAACGCCGACGCCCGTCACACCCTGCTTGACAGTGGGCAGGATGCGACCCCAAATAGCAGCAACTTCGGGCATGTTCCGTCGATTATAGTTTGCAAAACTGCGTTTAATCTACAGATGGCTTTTGGGCGGCCAATGAGTCGAGCGGGCGGAAGTCCTCATGCGGGGCAAGAATATCCTCGTGGAGAACGCCGCCAAGCCACTCGATTCGGTGCGCGACCCCGCCCGCCACTGGTGCAAGGATGCGATAGGAGTCGCCGGAAATCTGCATCGCGCAACCGTCATCCACGCCAATCCCCACGCCATGTTCCGTGCGCATCATGGCTCGAAACTCAGTCAGCCGGAAGCCTTCATTTTTGGTGTGAGGGCACATGACCAGATCGATCCACCCAAGGCAATCCAGCCGGGCAGTGTTCACTCCCGGAATGCCCTCATACTGCGGCCAATCGCTGTTTCCGACTCTAAACCAGCAAATCGCGCCGGCGCTGACGCCACCGAGCGGCTTTCCTGTTTCGGCATGATCCCTGAGGAGTCGGTCTACTCCGTGCGCCCGCCAGACGTCCAACATCATTTTGGTGTTGCCGCCGCCAACGTAGACGATGTCTGCCTCACAGATCTTCGCAGGATCTTGGTCGACATGCAGCAAAAGCGAATCAAATGTACAACCCAGGTCGAGGACGGCAGATTCGACGGTCAAAACATAATCCGGGGAATCGCCGCTGGCGGTGGGAATGAATAGAATATGCGGGCTCGGCTTACCCGACAGCCGAATAAGCTCCTGATAATAAAAATTGGAGACGGCGGGGACGTCCGTTCCGCCCCCAATGGCAACGATATTCATGCTCCGCGCGGCACCGGAGTGAACGAGCCCAGCCATCGGCCCTTCATCTGAACGTTGCCCACCATGCCTTCACCGATTTGGTCCATCAACTCACGCGCGCATTCCAGTTCGAAGTCCTGACCCTGGGCGTTTTTAATGCGGACGAAGAACTTGCATTTTGGATGGTCCAACACCTCATAGTCAGAAAACACCATCTCTCCCCGCTCGTTGAGCGCGTACTTGCCGACGATGTAGCAGTTGGAGAGGACTTGGACTCCACCAGAGGCCGATTTTCGGTTGGTCATGTGGCCGGAAAACACGCCATATCCGGCGAGGATGATGCCTCCGACAAACATGAGAGGGCCCATGATGATGAACGTGAGCGGCGCTTTGCTTTTGAGGTTCATGGCCGCGCCCATCGCGAGCATCGTGGTCAGGATGCCCAAAAGCACGAGGGCGATTCCCAGAATCAGCATCCAGGCGATCTGATTTTCACGGCGGGCGTTCATGCCGCTGATTATAGTGATACCGAGGCCCGGGATGCAAAGGGAATTGGGCAGGTAACCCATTCCCAGTCGAAGCTTATACACGCACAATTACTAGATTCGCGGCCGCCTGTTGTTCAACCTTTCAAATGTTGAGATAAGATGGCAGTGCTGGCGTCCGTGTCGGTTGATGGCTATTGGAGGGTTGTACATGAGGAATTTCCGTTTTGGCGTGATCGCGGCATTGGCTGCAGTTTCAACCGCAGGTTTTGCCCAGGTTCTGGTAGTGCCTGGAGCACAGGAAAACGTTGAGGGGAATATCAATAACGGCTTTCCTTTTCACTACACTGGCTTTAATGGGAATCTCAACGCCCAGCGCTATCAACAGGTTTACGGGGCAAACGCATTTACTACCGGACCGATTTTAATCACCGGGATTTCTTTTCGCCCTGATGCAATCGCCGGTGACGCATTCAACGTAGTACTTCCCTCCATCCTCATTAGAATGTCCACGACCTCGATGGCGGTAGACGGCCTCAGTTCCACGTTTTCAGCAAATATCGGGGCCGACGAGACGACCGTAAGAAGCGGGCCCTTGTCTATTAGCTCTCTCGATACCGGCCCAGTAGCAGGTCCGAAGGATTTTGATATCTTCATCCCCTTCACCACTTCTTTCGTATATGATCCGAGTCAGGGGAACCTGCTGATGGACGTGTTTGGCGTGGGAAGCACCATGAGCACGTTTTTCGACGCCCAATCTACGACGGGCGACGCAGTTTCGCGCGTTTTCACATCCACCTTAGATCCGTTCGGCGATACCGCTGACCAAATTAGTACTTTAGGGTTGATCACCCAATTTCACTACGAGCCTGCGGAAGTTGTTCCCGAGCCAGCAACTTTCGCATTAATGGGGATGGGCGCTTTGGCTTACCTAAAGCGGCGCAAGAAGCAGAAATAATTGATGCAAATACCTCCAGCCCGATAAGGGTTGGAGGCATTTGTTTTTGACTAGGCGCTGTCAGGGCACATTTCGTTCGAGTCTTATCCCAGCCTGCGCTGTATTGTGGAAAAAGCTATTTTCGACAAGTGAGGAAGCGGCAAGGCTAAAAGCAGCAGGCCTGTCCTAGGTTTACATCATCGAAACGATCAGGGCAAGAAAGGAGCTACCCAGCCCAAATAGTCCCAATAGAATCGCAACAAGACCATCTAATTCAGATCGAAATCCGCACAACAGACGAATCCCACCTCCCAAGGAGATAGACGATGCGATAACAGCACCCCAAACTGCGGTGACGTAAATCATCGGAAAGAACTCGGGAAAGCCCAAATTCTGGTACGACCAATTCACTACCCACGGGGTAACCGCTCCTACCGCGCCGGCAAACCAAAGCCATCCCTTAGCGGACAATTCGGTCATGGCTAAGGTTGGCTTTCTACTGCCGTCTACCGGCAAATAGGCTTAGCAACTTCGGACCAATATTACCGAAACGCTAGGGAACGAACTTTGGAATTTCCTCATCCCCGACGATATGCTCGCCGTGATTGAGGCTTGCTTCCCACCGAATATCCAGGTTGCCGTTCGGAAGGACCTTGCCCGTTACTTCGACCGTTCCCGTAGCTCCCTGAAACATTGTTCCTGAGTTTTCACCTGAGAATCCGCCGCTTTGGTTGGGCTTCACGAAGACGCCATAAAGCGGAATGATTACGGGGTTTCCTTGCGAATCTTGGGCAATTTGATACATGCCGAGAGGCTGACCCAAGTCTCCAATCTTCTGGCCAATGATGAATCTTGTCGGGCGTTGCTGCACGGTCGACCCGCCGTTAAAAGTCCACGTGTGATCATTCTTCTGCCAAGTGCCCGTCGGAATATCTTCTTCATTGCCGCCACCTGTACCCCGGACGACAAACGCCTGCTGGACCAAGTCTGGAATGATCGCCATGTTCGCCGTCACGTCGATCCGCATTTCCTCGGTGGCGGGTTCCCATAGGAAGGTTTTTTGCGCGGCGGATCCAGATGCTACATCGAATTCGAACGTGCCGCTTGGGGTCACATTATCTGTGCCCGACATCGTGATATGCATCGAAACATCGAACCGCGTCGGCCCGCCGTTGATCGAGTAGCCAGCCCTCACGCGCAATGTGCCGCTTTGGCCCGCCTGAATGCCAGCTGGGAAGTCCACGCCGCCGTTCTCATCATAGGCAACTTGGACGCAGAGATCTTCCAACACCTGTTCTCGGGTCAACGAACTGTCTATCTCATCCGCGCCGACGCCATCTGCCAACTCTTGCCAAGAAAGAATGGAAGGTGCAATGATCAAAGCCGCCAAACCCGGGTAGGTTGTACACCCTGGATTTGAAACCTCGATGATGTGCTTGGCAGTTTCTTTGACGACATTTGTGAACTCACCCGAGACGCCCGAAATGCCGGAAACGCCACTTAAAATGGCGAACTTCTGCGTGAGATCGAACACCAACATCTCGTTCTGGAGTTCTTGGACACTTCCGAACGAATACGCCTCGGGATCATAGGTCGAACCTTGCACTTGGGCGGCGCGGGGCTCAATAACAGTGTCGAGCCATGACTGCAACGCATTTTGAACGGCCGTGTTCCGAGCGTCGCCGGTCAGGGTCTGAGTGGCTTCCACGATGTCCTGAATCGCAGCGTCGCCAGGATCTGAGGGATCCGGGAACCAAGCATCACCCATCAAATCGCCAAGGATGCCAACCATCGCGGAGTACCCGGAGAAATGGACGATCTCGTATTCGATCACACCGTTCTCCTCTACCGCCGGATACAGGTGTTTCTCCTGAAGATCACCATCGTAGGTGAAAGGAATGATCGTCTGTCCAGGATCCGTCGGCAGCGTCATCTTCAATGAGCACGGCTTGTTGAACCTCTGACCCTCCGGCAGAAGGTGGACGCCGGCCACCACGCCGGCACCCTGCGGAACACCCACAAACTGGCTCACCGGCACCATCTGGATCGTGGTTTCCTCCAAGATCGCCAAGGGCGGAATAGCGAGTTCGTATTGAACGCCGTTTGAATCCGTGGTCGTGAGAGTTGCACCCTCTGGCCCGACTTTCTCGCTCACACGGCTGCCCTTTTCCAGCGTCAAATTTTGGAAGTCGGGCAGGCTGCTCCCACCGCCCCCTCCGCCACCGCAGCTAATCAGGGTCAGAGTTGAAATGAACAGAAAAAGGGTTAAAAAGCAGGTGCTAAACCGTGTAAACATAATCCTCTCAAGAGGACATTATATGGCGATTTCCTCTTTGTCGACGGGGAATTCTTTCGATCATCGCCTACCGTGCAGTGTGACCCTCGACATGCCCATCGGCATAGGCCGCTCAGAGTCGGCGACACCTGGCCTATAAGGGCCGGGATGGGGTTGCCTAGATTGCTCTAAGCTGCGGAGTCGAACCATCTCACCCTCTAATATAAATTGGTTCGGGTTTGTTCGGTCGCCCAGCGCGGTTGCCGTACAATTTCGCCGTGCGACGATGGTTTAAGGAATCGTTCTGGAAAGCGGAGGTCCAAACGGCCGTTCTCGGGGTGATTGCGTATCTGTGCCTTGCCGCAAACCTAATCGTCCCACCTTTAAAGGCCCCGGAGAATAACTTTCTTTGGCTGCTGGTCTTCGGAATGATGGTCTTGCCACCGGGCGCCACGTCCTTTGGACTAGCGGTCTACTGCCTGGTGAGAAAGCGCTGGAAGGTGCTTTTCGCCGCGGCTCCCCTCGTTCTTCTCTTGCTAGCCTTACCCAAAGTGAGCGATTGGTCAAATGACCTTTGGGTGAATCATTTCCACGCAACGGTGGAGGAGAGGAACCAGTTTCTGAAATTCATGCGCAGTCAGAAGGTTGAATTGGAAAATAGCGCTTACGAGCGAGTTGCGTTGCCACCACATTGGAAGATCAGCGATTCCCTCAGCGCCTACATTTCCAAGGATGAGGAAGGGAATTTGTTTTATAGCTATTCTGCCTACACTTACGGTATCGACAATAGCTGGGGGTTTAGCTACAGCGAAAGTGGCAAACCGCCTTTTGAGCGTTCCTATCCCGTCATCGTCTGGTCACAAGCTTTGGGCGGCGGGTGGTTTATGTTCAGAAGCACGTAGCCGTTGTAAACGCGGTGGACATTATCAAATAGGATGAAGCCCTTAGGAGTCTTCCTTTTGCTGTTAGGAGTAGCTGCGATTGGAATCGCCGGCTATCCCGTGGTGCTATTGAGGCTTCTCCGGCAGAATGCCGAGCCATTTCACTATTACTACGTAGATCCCGCTGCAAAGGCGGTTTACATTGCAGTCGGAATTGCTGGGATCCTGATGACCGCCGCGGGCCTTTGGCTCCTAAACAGCCGTCGGAATGGCGAATAACGACTACTCGATTCGATTTCGAAGCTGCTTGGGCTCATCGAGTTCACGCAAGACCCGCTCGTGATGGGCGGCGCGCAGGTCCATCACTTCCCTTTCCAGCGCCAGGATGCGGCGCTCGGTGTCTTGTCCGGCGGAGCGATGCATGATCTCGGCCATGGCGCGTTGATGCCTGATGAGCATGAAAACCAGGGGGCAGACCACTACCAGGCCGAACATGGCGAAGGCGGCAACGATTTCGGGCAGTTCGTTCATATCCTGGCAGACGGATGTTGCCAGCTTTGGGTTGCTGGTCCCATGCAGAGATTCTCAGGACCGGGACGGTCCTGATGGGCGCGACGCCCATGCCACAGCCACACTCCCATGGCAAGAGAGACTCAGGACCGGGACGGTCCTGATACCCATGGGCGGGACGCCCATGCCACACGCCCATGCCACAGCCAGCCACGCCCATGGCAAGAGAGATTCTCAGGACCGGGACGGTCCTGATACACATGGGCGGGACGCCCATGCCACAAGCTAGCGGATAGGGGCGACGCCGGGCATGATTACGTCGGCCACGGCATAGGACCGGCGGATATCTTGCAAGCAAACCTTGGCTCGGTGGCCAATGAACTCGGCCCCGTCGATCAGTTCCACGAAGTAACCGTTGTCGGTCCAGCCGCAAATACGATTCGCGTTATCGAAGGCTGAGCGGCGGACGTTGCACTCCAAAACCTGAGCGCGCCGATAGCCCATCTGCTCGCGGTCGAAGTCCTCGATGGTGCCCGAACTGATTTCGTACTCTTCGTACTCCATGTCGAAGTTGGCGCGGATATAAATGCCGCGTCGCATCTCGTGCTCCAGTTCCTCCACGTTCTCACCATCCAGGCCGATCAATGCCTCGACTACGGCCGGGTGGCACTCGACCAGGAATGCGTTGCCGGGATCGTTGAGCTTGCGCCACATATCCCGCTCGATCCACAGGCTGACGGTCTCCTTGCTGCTGATCCGACCGACGCCTTCGCACATCGGGCAGATCTCGGTGATTTCCTGCGTGACCGATTCGCCCGTGCGTTTACGAGTGATTTCGATCAGTCCCAGAGATGAGACTTTGCCAACGCGCGTCCGGGCGCGATCCCTCGCGAGCCCATCTGAAAAGTGGCTGAGGACCTTCTTTTTGTCTTCGGCGGCCTCCATATCGATGAAGTCGACGACGATGATGCCGCCCATATCTCGCAGCCGCAGCTGGCGCAGGGCCTCGTCGGCGGCTTCCAGGTTGGCCTTCAGAATGGTTTCGCTGAGCGATGTGGACCCGACGTGCTTTCCGGTGTTCACGTCGATCGCGGTGAGCGCTTCCATCTCGTCGATGACGAGGGAGCCTCCTGACTTTAAATTGACTTTGTGCTGGAGCAGGCGATCCAGTTCTTTTTCGATTCCGAAATGGTCGAAGATCGGATCGTCCTGATCGTACAGGTGGATTTTGTCGCGCATGGAGGTTGCGAC
>CAMLEL010000072.1 GCA_946478935.1 uncultured Armatimonadota bacterium | reverse complement strand
CCAAGAGGGAGCTTGGATTCTCATGGATCTTGCCGAATGGACCAAAGCCGGTGACCAACGTTCGGAGTGACATACTCTGTCGCAGAATACATCCCCCAACCTTACTTAACCGGGATACCTGTTAAAAATACCAGTAATCAGTCTCCCTGGTAAAAAAACTGGGTACCTCCTCTATGCGCGCTTCGATAAATGGTGTTAAAGTGGCGTTTCCAGGAGGCTGGAAATTGAATCGATTGGTATCTTTGTTTTTCGCGATCGGCCTTTCGGTGCTGTCGTATAGTCCACTATCCGAAGCACGGCCAACTCTTCGTGCCGATGCTCTGCTTGAGAGAAGCGCCCAATACTTGAATCTCTATTGGGGCGGATCAGATATTCCAGACGGCGCCGGAAATGTTCGGGCAACTTGGACCATCCAAATGGTTCAGAAGCCCGTGACGCTCGATCCAGCTATCAAGTTTTGGGCGGGAGATATCCTGACCCCAGCCGAGCGTCTGCCCATGGGTGATGGGCGTTGGACTTTGGTTGATGAGGATGCTGACAGTCCATTTGCCGAGTTCTATTTCACGGATCTGAAGAAGAGCGTCTTGTATCTTGATTTCTTAGTGAACTTGGAGCTCGATGTGGATGGTGAGATCAGCCGTAGCGGCCCACATATGGTCCGACTTTGGAACAGCTTGGTGCTCGATCGCGCCGACTTCAGAGTTGCTGACTACAGCACTGGAAAGAGTCATTACTCGGGGAACTGCAGCGGTGGTCCACGAGATATCCAGCTGACCTGGACCTTCTATGAGCTTTGGGTGCGCCCAGACGGTTCCATGTTCGACGGAGCCAAGACTTATACGGTTTGCACCGGCAAGAGCGGCGTCATCACCTTGCCACCTCATCGTTTTCAACCCGATGCATATTACTGGTCGGCTAGGCGAACCTACGCTTCGGGTGAGTATGTGGTCAGTCCGGGTGACTTCCGAACGTACATTTCAAACGTCAATGGTAATGCTGGCAACAATCCGCTGCTCAGCTCGAGTTGGCGCGTTGCCGACGTTCGACCTTCTTGGTGGCCCGCCAGTGGCACAGACTTCCCGATGGTTCCGCCAACTTCCTATGGCTTGGTAGTCGAACCAGTAGGTGTGGGCGTTGATGCTTCAAACGATCCGTCGGTCTCGGATTACCAGGGTTTCTTTCTAGATGGTCGCCAGCCCGGAATTTGGTTTCCACCGCCTTGGCCCACCAACGCGACAATCATCGATCTCTGAGTTGGTGCCCGGGGCGAGATTCGAACTCGCACGCTCTTGCGAGCAAAGGATTTTAAGTCCTCTGTGTCTACCGTTCCACCACCCGGGCCGGGGAATGTAGGATACCCGTGGCTACGCGGAATGCCCGGAGACCAGATGAGAGGTTGGGTGGGCCCTGGGCCCCTTGAATTCGGGGTGAGCGCTGGTGCATAATCACAAGGCTGTCTGGACGGTGCCCATTTCTTCGTCGGCCAGCAGAGGACCGCTATGGCAAAGAAATCGGAAGCCCGAGAAATAATCCGCGTGGTGTGCACGGAAGACGGCAAAAGTTATTACACCACCACCAAGAACAAGCGCAACACAACCGAGCGCTTGGAGATCATGAAGTACAACCCGAACCTGCGCAAGCACACCTTGCACCGGGAGAAAAAGTAAGATGCCAAACCCCAAGCGAAGATTTAGCCATCAGCGAACGGCCCTGCGCCGCACGAACTACAACGCGACGCTGCCTGAAATCGAGGTTAACAAGCAAGTCGGTGGCGAGCCCTACAAGCTCCGTAATATGGCGACTCCCGACGGCTATTACAAGGGCCGCCGGCTCCCCGGCTTCAAAGACTAAGTTCGGATTAGGGGCCCGCCGGCCACCATTGGCCGGCGGGCTCTATTTGTTTTAAGGACCTTCCTTGATCCCGGCGTAGGTGGGATACATTGGGAACTGATGGAGCGGCCACACCCCGGAAAGAGGACAAGCCCGAGCTCGCTTCGATGGCTGCTGATCTTGGTGGCGGCAACGATTGTCCTCTGTATGCCACTTGCCTTGCCGATGGCTTGCAACAACTTCAAATTCAGCCGCTTTACAAGTGAAGTTGACGAGATTCCGCTTCCCGCACAATCTGAGTTGATTTTCAAGAGCAGTGATTTCGGATTGTTGTGGGGCACAAGCAACGGATGCGCTCATCAAGTTCGGATGCTCATAGCGTCTGAGTTGGAATTCGATGCGGTGGTGAAACACTATTCAGCATTCAGCCTGAAGCACCCGGATGAATCCTCGAGTGAACGTGTGCGCCCCAGGGTGATTCCCTTTGATGGTGAACCCAACTTTGAAAAGAGTGGAAGCGAGCTCTTCTACCCGCTCTTCCCGCAGGGAAAGTACAAGTGGTTTATCGTCGAATTCGAAGGCTGGACGGAACCCGGACTCGATTTTCGCTGCGGATGATGAGGTCCGTGGTTTTACTGGGTTTTGTGGACACCCTACGTGGAACACTTCTACTGAAACTACCGGCATTGAGCCGGCGGGGAACGTCTTTAACTAAGGCTGGAATCAGTTCATGATCGTCGAACTTACCGTTGAGAACATCGCAATCATTGAAAGGGCACAGATTGCCCTGGGACCGGGTTATACCGTCCTAACAGGAGAGACAGGCGCGGGCAAGTCGCTGCTGGTGGATGCGATCGAATTGGTCCTTGGGGAGCGGGCCGATTCAGAACTGGTGCGTGCCGGAGCGCCGAAGGCGTCCGTTTCCGTCGTGTTCGATTTATCGGGTCAACCAGCGCTCCTTAAGATTTGCCAAGACCAGGGAATCCCCCTCGAAGACCAGTCGCTCTACATCCATCGTGAAGTGTTCGCCGAGGGACGGTCGCAGTGCCGAGTTGGCGGCAAGCTGATGCCCGTGAGCCAGCTCAAGCAATTGGGACAGCAATTGGTGGACCTGCATGGACAGCACGATCACCAAACCCTGCTGAACCCTGAAACTCACGTGCGCTATCTGGACGATTGGATTGGCAAGCCAGCACACGACCTGCTGAACAGTGTCGCCACCACCTACCACAACACGGAGCTGATTCGGCACAAGCTTGCCGCGATTCGACAAGGTCAGCGGGACCGCGAACATCGGCTGGATCTCCTGAAATTCCAAGTTAACGAAATCGAATCGGTCATGCCCAAGCCTGGTGAACTTGCCGAACTCGAAGTGTCGTTGAGCCGGCTCAAAAACATGGAGAAGCTCGCCGGAGCAACCTACGGATCCTTGGCGATGCTCCAAGATCAAGACGGCTCCGCCGACGAAAAGCTGGGTGCGTCTTTGCGGATGCTTGAGGAAGCCGCCAAACTCGACACCACCTTGGAATCGACCGTGAAACCATTGCAGGAGGCGCTAATCAACCTTCAGGAAGGCTTGCATAGTCTGCGCGGATACTCCGACACGCTCGAATCCGATCCGAACCGGCTGGATGATGTAGCGACTCGAATCGATTCGCTGCAGCGCCTGCGTCGCAAATATGGAGACGACGAGTCCGCGATTCTGATTTTCCTGGAGAACGCCAAAAGTGAGCTAGAGCAACTTGACGATGCGGAAAGCACCGAGCACGAACTAGCGCTTCAAGTGGACGAAGCCGAGCGAGACCTTGCCATGCTGTGCGCTGAACTGGCGGCCCTTAGGCATGACCGAGCCCGGGACTTTAGCGACTTGGTCGAACAGCAGCTTCACGACCTAGCCATGGACCACGCACTCTTCGACGTCAACTTCCGCGTCAAGCCGCCCGATGCGACTGGAGCGGACATCATCGAGTTCTTCTTCAGCGCCAATCCAGGTGAATCTGCACGACCTTTAAGCAAGGTTGCCAGCGGTGGTGAGATATCCCGCGTGATGCTTGCAATCAAGACCGCCCTATCCGGCAAAGCCGGAGTTCCGACGCTGATCTTTGATGAAGTAGATGCTGGACTCGGCGGGCGAGCTGCTGGCGTGGTCGCGAGAAAGCTTGCTGAACTGGCAGCCCATCACCAGATCGTGGTCATCAGTCATCTGCCTCAGATTGCCGCGGCCGCAGCCGCCCAGTTCCGCATCGAGAAGGATGAAGTGGGCGGACGGGTGCAAACAACGGTAATTCCGCTCGACCGGGACCAAAGGGTTCAGGAAATCGCTCGGATGTTGGCTGGAGAAGAGATCACCGAAACAGCAATGGCCAACGCACGCGAACTGATTGGATAAGGAGTGTCAGCGGGAGCATCCCTGCCCCGACCTCCGTTTCCACCTGGATCCGTGGTGCCGCCGACCCTCCAAGTATACCTACGATTGGAGCGTGGCTCAGTTTTGGAAATTCTTCTCGATTTTGGCCGCACTACGAATTCGGGCGGCAACCCCGTTCTTCGTCGCGCCGATGTGCGTCAACTCCGCTTGGCTTAGGTCGGTGCCTTTGGCATCTTTGCCAAACTGTTCCACGCGAAAGATCTGAATGCCATTGGAAGTCTGTACGGGCTTGGTAACGCCGCCGGTCTTCAAAGATTGCATCTCCTCTTGAACCGTTGCCGGAAATGCATCGATGCGCCTCCAACCCACCAGTCCGTTCGACTCCAACGTTCGTGCGTCCGTGGAGGATAGGTTGAGCACCTTCGCCCAAGGTTCGTTCTTGGTCAGCATGTCATAAAAAAGATCCGCCTTCTTGATCGCATCGGTGAGAGCTTTGGTCGCAGTGCTTTCGGGCCGAACGACGATCGTTGAAATCTTGACGTAGTCCGCAGCCTTGAAATCTTTCTTCGCGATCTGATTGAGAAGCAGTTCCGTCTTGATCCGAATCCAAAGCCGTGATCGCGTGAATCCTTGCTCCAACAGGTACTGCTCGGCCGGTTTGCCCTGAGTCATCTGCGGTGTGATTTGTGCGAACTGGTCATCCATGACTTTTTGCACCTCCGCATCAGGAACGGCAACACTTTCCTTGATCGCGGCATTCTTGATGACCTGGTAGCTGATCAAATCGGCAAGGGCTTCCTGACCCCGCCACTGCCAAAGCAGATCATTCACATCCGCCGCTTTGATCGGCACTCCATCAACCGTCGCGACCACCTGATCAGGCTTGGGCGCCGGCGCTAGATATTTGGCTGGAATATCCGCTTGGATAACCATCCCGGCAAGGGCGAAGAATGCGGAAAGGAGCATGGCTCCTATCTTGACGTTTTTTCGTCAAATGAGTTCCAGAGCGACTTCCGAGCAGAAGTGTCGTCCGGCGCCCGTCAGCCGGATGTGGCCGTTCTGCCTTTCGATCCAACCTCGGCTTGTGAGCTTTTCGACTGAAGCTGCGGCAAGGCCTTCGATTGGGATTCCTTGGTTCAATCGGATCCCAAGCATGATGCGCTCAGTTTTGAGGGTCTGTTCAGTGAGAGCTTCGCTCTCAAATGCCAGAGGGGCGCCAGACTCCACCGCCGCGCTATAGCCCTCCGGGTGCTTGAGATTTGTGTAGCGGATGCGGTCAAGGAATCCGACCGCGCCTGGACCATATCCCGCATAGTCCTCCCCGAGCCAGTAGCAGAGATTGTGCTGACAGGCCAATCCTGGAAGGGCAAAATTGCTGATCTCATACTGGACAAAGCCGCGACTCGCGGCCTTCTCGCAGCAAAGATCGTACATTTCAACCTGACTCTCATCGTCTGGCAAGTCAAGTTCGCCCTTGAGATTGCGCTTATAGAATGCGGTGTTGGGTTCAATTGTCAGGCAGTAGAGGCTCAGGTGGTCGGTCTCTAACCGAAATGCGCGATCCAGATTCCGTTTCCATGCTGAGACGTTCTGACCAGGGAGCGCGAACATCAGATCGATGTTGATATTGTCAAAGCCAGCTTCCCGCGCAGCACCGACGGCCCGTTCGATGTCACCGGCCTTGTGGATACGGTCTAGCCGAATCAAGTCCTCGTCGAGGAAACTCTGGGCCCCCAAACTGATCCGATTGAATTCTGCCTCCCTCATTGCTCTGAATTTTTGAGCGTCGACCGTCCCCGGATTGGCTTCGCTGGTGATTTCCGCCCCGGGTTCCGGCGGATGGACCTCGATTACAGCTTCCAACAACGAGTTTAACTGGCGTTCAGACAGGAATGTGGGTGTGCCACCGCCAAAGAAGATGGTCTTGGCCGGAGTACCGCGCTTCGGTGAGGTCAAGATTTCAGTTCGAATAGCGGCTACCGTCCGCTCCACGATATCACCTGACATCGCGTAGGAGTTAAAGTCGCAGTAGCCGCACTTGCTGGGGCAAAACGGTGTGTGGATATAGACCGCTATCGGTAGAGGATGAGCGCTAGGGATGCCGTTATTTTGAACGATATCCGTATAATTCGCTCATGCTCGTGGGAATTGTGGCGATGGCATTGATAGCAGCTCCAAGCGAAATTCGAATCGTCACCTATAACATCCATGCTGGCAAGGCGGTTGACGGATCCAACAACCTCGCCCGCGTCGCCGATATCGTCAAGACGGCAGACATCGTCGCGCTTCAAGAGGTCGACCGGAATACGCGGCGCTCTGGAGGAGTTGATCAACTCGAAGTCATCCGCAGGGCCCTGCCGGGATTCGATGCCAAGTTCGGCAAAGCCATCTCATTCGATAACGGCGAGTTTGGTGTTGCGATTCTGACGCGACATAAAGTTCGGTCTTTTGTCGCGCATGCTTTGCCTGGCGAATGGCAAGACAAGAAGGGCGAAGAAAGAGCCGCACTGGAAGCCGTGATCGAAATCAAGGGCCGTCCAATTCGGGTCGTCTCCACCCACTTGGAACACCGCTACGCCCCGCTGCGCCTCCACCAGGCCGAGAGAATTCTGGCGCTTCCCAAAGGGATGCCAACCATCATTGCAGGCGATCTGAACTCTGCTCCGGACAGTCCGCTTCTCAAGCAGTTTCGAGCGCAGTACGTGGACGCATTTGGGGAAAGCAAATCAGCCACCTTTCCTGGGACTGGTGCCCGGATTGATTACATCCTGCTTGACAAAGAGTCTTCTTGGATCTCGCTGAGTACGAGAGTATTGGATTTTCCTGGAGTCTCTGACCACTTGCCGGCCGAAGCTGTGGTAAAGCTCAACTCAACTGGACCGAGCGATTGACAATCCAACAATCAAACCGATAATGGTGCATATGATGACCGGCACCGCCGGCATCCGAGCGTTGATTCAAGTTGAACCACAGCGATTCATCAGCAGATGATAGCCAAAGCCACAAGCGGCCCCAATCGACGCTCCAAGGAACGCTTTGAGTAGCATGATTCACGTAACATTACCAAAAAACTCGTCAGCCTCGCCGTGGATGACAGAGTCTGCGTCAATTTGAATTGTTCTGTGTTGTTATGGATGATCTTCGCCGAAATATCACCTTTGCGGTAGACCCCCAATCATTTCTTGCTGCCCAAGCGTCCGTGGCGGAAGTCGCCCTCGACCCCGTTATCACAATGGACAGCAATGGCATCGTTCGCGCGTGGAACTCAATGGCGACGGAAGTTTTTGGATTCTCGAAAGAAGAAGCCGTCGGATTCCTACTTGCCGATCTGATCATTCCTCCGCATTTGCAGGAAGCCCATCGAGCAGGGATCGAGCGGTATTTGGAAACCGAGCAAGGGCTCTTGGTCGGTCGGAGGGTCGAGGTTGAGGGAATGACGAAAACAGGCGACCGCATCCCCATCGAACTGTCCATTACACCGGTAAATGTGGATGGACGAAAGTTTTTCACCGCCTTCTTGCGCGATGTTCGACAGCAGAAGGAGTTTGAACGGCACCTAAGATCCACGGCCGCCGCGTTGGACGAAACGGTTCGACTGCGTACCCAAGAATTGGCCGAGAAGAATGTACGGTTGGAGGAGGCAGAAAGGAAAGCTCGTGAGGGAAGGGAAGAGCTTCAAGACTACATCGACCAAATGACGACGCTGAACGCCAAGATCAGCGTTGACGGCAAGATCATGCTGCTGAATCGGGCAGCGGCAATGGCAGAAGGATCGGCGCAGAGCGAGTTGGTCGGCAAGCGGTTTCTCGGGCTCAGTTGGTGCGGTTATGACCCGATCGTGCTCGAGCGCATTACAGACGCGTTTAATCGTGCAAGTAAAGGCGAGCACATCCTCTACGAGGAAGAGATTTTCATCTTCGGCCAAGTTCGAACGATCCTGTTCAATTTGGTACCGGTATTCGGAGATCCCGACCAGGTGCTTTACGTCGTTGCCGAGGGTCGGGACATCTCAGAGCGGAAGCAGGTAGAGCTTGAACTGCGCGAGCGAAGCGAACAATTGGAGATCTCCAACCGAGAGCTGGAGGCATTCAGCTATTCCGTCTCACACGATCTTCGGGGTCCACTGCGGGCCGTGGATGGCTATAGCCACGCCGTATTGGAGGACTTTGGCGACTTGTTGAGCAGTGAAGGCCGGGATTATCTGAGCCGAATTCGATCCTCCGCACAGCGGATGGCACGACTGATCGATGACCTTCTCAATCTCTCTCGCCTGACTCGTATCGAGCTTCACAAGCAGAAAGTAGATTTGTCGAAGATTGCCAGTGACGTGGCCCAAGAGTTGTCCACCCGCGATCCCGCGCGCAATGTCAATCTGAGCATCCAGACCGGCCTCACGGCCGAGGCGGACCCAGTGCTGATTCAGGCGCTTGTGGGAAATCTGTTGGGGAATGCATGGAAGTTCACTGCCTACGCCGAGCCTGCCCAGATTGAAATGGGGATGACCAGCAACGAGGGTGCACCGAGCTTTTTTGTCCGCGACAACGGAGTGGGTTTTGACATGGCCTATGCGGGCAAGCTCTTCGGGGCATTTGAGCGCCTCCACTCGCCCAAGGAATTCCCAGGTTCGGGCGTCGGTTTGGCCACTGCGCCCCAGATATCCGAAGGGCAGACGATGGGCA
>CAMLEL010000071.1 GCA_946478935.1 uncultured Armatimonadota bacterium | reverse complement strand
ACTGGAAAGCGCTTTTGAGCGAGCCAGTGAGCAGGGCGCGGATATTCGAGTGAGCTACGGCAAATGGGCTCCCGCGGCGACCACCGCGTCTCTTGCCATGCAACTTGGCCGAACCAGCGGTGTACAAGTTGTGGAACTTCGCGATCCGCAGTCCGGTCGACAGTCCACCTACATCGTTGAAACTCCTACTACCGGAATGACCAAGCGATGGCAAACCGAGCTGAGCGGCGGTGTGATGTCACACGTGAAAATCGAGGGATCTCGCTTGCTCGTTTCCTGTATGGATGGTTCAGTCAACGCATTGGACAAGAACAGCGGCAAGGTTCTGTGGACCAAGAAGACGGGGCGATACTGCCATTCCTCTCCGGTTGCCGACGGTGACCTCTTGTTCGTCGGCAGTGCCGATTCCTATCTCTATGCTTTGAGAATCTCTGACGGCAAGGAGGTTTGGCGAGCCAAGACGGAGGGTCCGGTCTACGCCTCGGCAGCGGTTGCAGGGAACATTGTTTGCGTCGCCAGCGGTGACGGCTATTTCCATGGCTTGGATCGAGCCACGGGCGCACGAAAGTGGGCATACAAAATGCCGGACAGCAACACCGCATTCGCTCAAACCCATGCCATCACGGACGGAAAGCGTTTTTACATCGGCGCCTGGGATAGCCATACCTACGCAATTGACGCTCGCACCGGAGAACTTGTCTGGCGGCAGCCTTGCTTCCCACGTACGTTTGCCTGGTCACCCGCAATCGGTGGCCCGTGCCTCTACGAAGGAAAAATCTTCGTTCCTGCCAACGGCAACGGACTCTTTTGCTTCAGCGCGGAGAGTGGCGAACAGCTTTGGATGGTGAGCAGCAAGGCCGATAAGTATGGCCACTCTTCACCCCGCGTGAAGGATGGCAAAGTCTTCGTCGGTGGCTTGGGAGACAACGGTGAACTGCGCTGCCTTTCAGCGACGGATGGATCCGAGATTTGGATCGCGAAAACCGGATCGATCATCTACGACTCGTCGCCAGCCCTGGGTGACGGCTTTGTTGCCATCGGCTCAGTCGGGTCGCTTCTCTCTGTTGTCGAGCAGGCAACAGGAAAGATGATTGCCCAAACCCGGTTGCCCGTTGGCCACTTCCTCGCCTCGCCCGCTGCCGAAGGTAAGCGAATCTACGCAGGTACCTATTCGAACACCGTGACCCTGTTCGAACTCGCCTGATAAGTTTCATAATCGCCTTGTGGTTACGGTTCACTGGCAAGGTGATATGCGTTTCCGTTCGGAAGTACCGAGTGGGAACTCCATCCTCATGGATGCTTATCCAGAGGAAGGATCGAGTTCGCAAGGGCCGACTCCCGTCGAAACACTTCTCTCGTCCATTGCTGCCTGTAGTGCGATGGATGTCGTAAACATTTTGGAAAAGAAGCGCCAGAAAGTAACCGGATACCGCGTTGAGGTGGATGGCGAGAGGGTTCCGAAAGGTCAATGGCCGAGGCCATTCCTATCGATTACGGTCAAGCACATTATTACTGGCGACGGCATTGACCCGGTAGCCGTCCAACGTGCGATCGAACTGACCGACGAAAAATACTGCTCGGTCATTGCGACCCTCCGACAAGCGCCAACGGTTTCCAGTGTTTGGGAAATCGAAGGCGCGGTCGAAGCTTAGAAGCGGATCAGTCCACCGCGGAAGAAATCGCGGAAGAACAGGAACGATCCGAGCAGGCGAGAAATTCGATCCAGATCAGGCGTCTTGGTTTCTGGCACGTAAACAATATCGCCCGGCTGCAAGAGGATGTTTTGGGCGTCGTCCTGCTTCTTGATAAACCTTACGATGTCCACCTGGATTCGGTCATAGGTTCCGGGCATGCCCGGCCTTTCTCGGATGACCAAAGTGCGGCTCAGCCATGAGCGGGTCGGGATTTCACCGCCTGCCTGTGCCAATGCATCCTGTACGGTCAGCGGCTCTTTGTAGCTGATGGGTCCGGGCCGAGGGACTTGGCCAATAACGGTAACCTTGTTATTGGATTCTGGAATATTCAGGATGTCGCCATCCTCGACCGTATAGTTCTGCGACGTGTCCGCCCGGTTCAGCATCGCGTAAAGGTCGATTGGAATCAACTCGTCTGAGCCTTTGCGTCGGAAAGTCGCTCGGCGAAGGTCGGCACGCTCCCAGTCGGGACCGCCCGCGCGGCTGAGCAAGGTCAGGATCGTATCGCCCGGACGAAGGTCAAATATTCCAGGTCCTCTCACAAAGCCCGTGGCTGATACTTTGTACAGCCTGAACTTGACGAGCGTGACAGAAACTTTTGGGTCTCTCAGGCGCAGTCGTTTTGAGTATGCGTCCGTCAACTCCTTTTGAAGCTCAGGGAGCGTCATTCCGTCGACATACATCGGATCGAGATACGGTAGGGAGAGAAAACCATCCTTGCCGATCGTGGCATCGGTATTAACTGCGTTCTCGTTATAGATCTGAACGTGGATGACGTCATCCTCGCGCAGGCGATAGGGTTCTGGAGTTTGAGCGAATGCGCCCAACAGTGTTGATATCCAAATCAACAAGAGCCCGGCCAGATGTATCGTCGCTTTTCTCATTTGCTATCCGTTGCTTATAAGACGTCGTTCCGACGGGCGCATTGTACCTAGTGACTTACACACTACGACGCGCTCGGCGCAGACCTTCCAACACTATTGTAACTTCACCTTTTCGTGGAACTTCGGATTCAGATGGAATTATTGGCAATTCGGAGCGAAAAACTTGCTCGTGTAGTTTGGTCATTTCCCGACAAATGGCATACCTGCGTACTCCGAGCGCTTCAAAAGCGCTCTTGAGGAGCGCTTCGATCCTGAATGGAGATTCAAACAGCACCAATGTCAAGGGAGAATCTCGAAACGGTTCCAGTTCGCTGCGGATCGGTCCGGGCTTTCGCCCCAGAAAGCCTAGAAAAGCGTATCGCTGGGCAAAGAATCCGCTCAACATCAACGCTGTCGACACCGCGCTGGGTCCGGGCACGGCCGCGACTTCAATACCTGCCTCATGGCATGCATCGCATAGGAGCGACCCAGGGTCCGACACCACAGGACTGCCACCGTCGGTGACCAATGCCGCGTGAAGCCCAGTCTCTAGGTCTGAAACGTACTTTTCGATTGTCGCTGGACTGGAATGATCATTGAGCACCTTCATGGCTTTCTTGAACCCCAGGTGAGATTGGAGTTTCCCACTGACGCGAGTGTCCTCGACGATCCAGAAATCCACCTCCCCGAGCGTTTGAGAAGCCCGCGGAGAAAGGTCGGACAAATTGCCGATGGGAGTGGCAACGAGCGTGAGCCTGCCGCCACTCGCCATGGCTATTTCTTGTCGCCTGACTTGGCTGAGTTGACTTCTTCCCGGGTTTTCACTTCGGATGCCTTCTTCTTAGCGTCCGCCTCGATCTGCTTTCTAGCTTCTTCTTCGGCCTTCTTGGCTTCGGCTTCGTAGGCATCCTGCTCAGTCTTCTGCTGGATCCATTGCTTCTGGATATCCTGAAGGAGGCTGACTTGTTCTGCACTCAGAAGTTTTGCATCCTGGCCCTCTTTGATCAACTTGTTGACCTGGTTGAACACGCTTTGGCCACCTGCGTCAACTTGTCCCAGGTTCGAATTGGCGGCCGCGGATAGCTGGTCGTAGAATCCGTCGGCATTCTTCTGGTCCTTATAGACTTCCACCAACTCCAACCGCATGGCCGAATCTTCGTTGTCCGTAAGATAGGCCTCGTAGACCTTGATCTTGTCCGCTTCGAGCTTCTTCTTTTCCTCGGCCGAAGCCGTCGAGTAGACATTCTGGAAAACCACGTAAGCGAGCGTCCCCGCCAACTTTGCTTCCTGAGGTTCTCCCTCCGTCGACGCCTTGATCGCCTGCTCGAGAATGTCTTTTTGAAGCTTATCGCGTTCGGATGGGCTCAGATTCTCTGCAGTTACCCGACCAAACTCATAGACAAGTCGGTAAACATTGCTCTTCCAATCAATCTTTATGGCCTTTTGCTGCGCCATCATGTCGGACTGAAGCTTGCCAGCCGCCAGACTGGTTGCTTGCGTGTCCCGATAGGTCTCTTTCTTCGTAGCAAAGTCCTTGGGAAGCTCGCTTTTAATGCGGATGAGCTTGAAGAGATTGACGGTCTGACCGATCGTCATGGGTTCGCTCACTTCGCCAGGCTTTAGTTTCTCGAGCGGTGCATATGCCTCGAATCCGCTCAAGCTGATGCGGGAGATTGGCTCGATCTTGTCACTCAGCTTCTTCTTGGGTTCCGGAGTACCTTCCGAATAGCGATCGATGGCCTGATCAAAAGACAAGCCGCCTTTGAGTTCGCTCAAGATTTTCTGGGCCGTCGCCTGAGGGTCGCCCTTCGTCAACGTAATCCGCTTAAACTCAAAGGTGTCGTAGGTGGCCTTGAGTTCCTCATCAGAAAGCTTGATTTCTTTCTTGACCGCTTCCATCAAGGGCTGTGTTACCGCCATTGCGGCCAAAGGCAGCCGTAGATCCGAACCGCTTCGCATGATCGCCGAATTTTCCTTGAGGGCGTCTTGCTTGGCCTCGGACAGCTCTTTGCCAAACTGCTTCTTGAATTCGGCCGCGAACTCGGCGTCGGTCGATTCTGGCTTGAGTTTCTGTTGCGAGATGAACTGCTGCTTCACCCGCTGCAATTCCTGCTCAATGTTCTCGGCCACGATCTTTTCAATGTCCTGATCCGAAGCTTCGATGCCGTACTTCTTGGCCATTTCAAGTTGGACCACGTTGCCAATGGCGCTACGAAGAACGCCCGCCTGCAATTGAAGCTGAAAACTCGGAGGGAGGTTGGAGAGTCCGCCATACATGGCAGATCCGCGTTCTAGCTCCGATTGAATAAGGCGCTCGGTTATCGTGTGGCTTCCAACGGTCGCTACCGCCATGCTCGAAGCCGCTTCCGGCGACTGCGAATAAGGGTCGACACGTCCGCACATGGCGAAGCTGCCGACAACCATGCTCATGACCATGAGAATGGACACAGTCCAAACGCAGCCTTTGTTTTGAATAAGTTCGTGAACTTTGCTAATCGACAAGAGTGATCACCTGTTATCGTTGGGGAACGTCAATTATGGCACGGACCGTTCCCCTAGACGCATGATTAGTGGCCGAATGGTGCTTGACACGTAGACAAACTGTTGTACAATGTGGAAAACTCCGGTCGGGATCGAGGGATTGATATGGCAAGAGGTTTGACAAAGCGACAAGAAATGATTCTCCAGTTTGTACTGGACTACGTACAGCGAGAGGGCTATCCGCCATCGATCCGGGAAATTGGTGCCCATTTCGATATCGGCTCCCTGAGGGGCGTAACCGTCCACTTGGATGCTCTGGAAAAAAAGGGATACATCTCTCGATCCAATACGCCTCGGTCGATCAAGGTGACACATCCTCAATATCAGTCGAGCAGCCGCGTCGCGATGCTTCCTCTGGTGGGTTCGATCGCCGCCGGCGTCCCCATTCATGCCCAGGAGCAAGTTGAAGACCTGATACCGGTCCCAAGCGAAATGGTCAATCGAATCGAAGGTGCGTTTCTGCTTCGGGTGAAAGGGGATTCGATGTCCGGCGAAGGCATCATGCCCCGCGATCTGGTCATGGTGAAGCCCCAGCAGACGGCCAACCACGGCGACCTTGTCGCCGTTCTACTTGGAGAGGAGGCCACCGTGAAGCGGATCAATTTTGCCAAAGACGGTGTGAAACTCATGCCGAGCAATCCGAACTATGCACCGATTCCAGTTGAGCAGGAAGATGCGACGATCATCGGGAAGATCGTTGGGCTGCTTCGGGACTATGAAGGGATGGCGTTTTAGGTCAGTTAATAGACGAACTGCGTGAAGCGATCTCGGCCCGAGTAAATAGCGGCAATATGGCCGTCAGAGCTCAGGTTGGCGATTATTGTTTTGTCCAAATCGATTTTGGCGAGCAAATCACGAACTGCGGGACTTCGTTCTTGAACGGGCTTGGACTCGAGCGCCAATATTCGATTGACTGCCAAGCGATGTAGCTTGCTTCCGCGAGGAGCCAAGATTTCGACATTACGACCTTGTGCTTCGTAGGCTTTCATGATCTGAGCGTTGGTTGCAACTCGCAGTAGCTCGGCGTAGTAGTCGCAGTCTGCATCTTTACCCGCTGCTCCAGAGCGCATTTTTCCGAGCAGAGCAATGGCCCTGGTTCGAATCTGTGAAGGATTAATGTTTAGATAGGGGCCGCCAGAGGTTTGGACCAGTCTCGCCCCGAGCGCATCAGCGAGAGTCTCAAGCGCGGTTTCTTTGGGGACGTTCACTGCGACGATCGAGAAAATCGCCGAATCGAAGAACCAATGCCACCGAAGATCCGCAAAGGGTCCGGTTGAACGAAGAAGCCTCAAAGTGGAGGGTCCTGTCGATTGAACGATCGTGACGGAGTTTGCTTTAACTGACACCTCCGGTTTGAGCGTGTTCACCAGACCCACATACTTATGCGAATTCTGTTTTCGGAAGAAGCCCTCGGGCCAGTATGGCCGAGCATAACCAAATCGCTCCCGATTCCCGGGAATCAACGAGAGTTTGCCGCCAATAACATTCGGAAGATTTAAGAGCGTCTTGTATTCGACTTTTGTCCGTCGAAGGGGTTCGCCTGGATAGACCAGCACGGCGGCAGTTTCTTTGAATTCACGGCTGATGGATCGTGCTAAATCGACCTCAGTTCCACCAGTGAACAAGAACGTAGAGGAAATGACCAACGAGCCTAGAATCATTAGCCAGGACCTCCCCCTTGAGCCTCAGGAAATCCTTTTTGTGAGACGGCATTCTCTGTCGACACAGAATTCGTATCTTTAGGGATACCTGATTGAAGGTCAGTTAAGGTTAATTTGTCAATATGAACACGGGTCACTGGAAGCGTAGGGTCACAGTAGATTGACCTGACGACTCGAGTAACCGTTGTTTTGCCTAGTTCATGGGCGGTGTTGGTTGATATCACCTCTCCACTGGTGATGTCAATGTCGAAGTTCAAGTTGGTGTTTTCAAGTTGAACAACTTGGTTGCTCGCAACGTGAATGTACTGGTCGAAATCACCGCCCCAGAATGTTTGCGTAAACAATTGAAGTGATCCGACACTTTGCAGGGCTGGACTGCTACCGTAGGTCAAAGTCGGATAACTGCTGTACTGGGAGTACTCATCGAAAGCTACGGGAGAGAGAGAGAGCTAAGTAAAGCGACTTCATGGCAATACTATACATCGAAGATTCGTCATCCGCCAAGGAATTCACAGAACCAAATCTTGCTACATGATTTTGGAAGGCATATGCCAAGTTGTTCCTTCCGGGCTGTCTCTCAATTCGATCCCAGCTGATTCAACCTCCGCCCGAATCGCGTCCGCCCGGGCAAAGTCTTTGGCCCGTTTCGCCTCTGCCCGCTCAGCGATCTTGCCCTGAATCCAAGCGACATCGGCGCCCAAGTCGTCCGCTGCCTTCTGAACCTGCAGGCCGTAATCACTTCTTACGATCCCAAGCAAACCATTTATCGAATCCAAGAAGCGCTTCGCACTCTTCCCGGAAGCACCAGACATGCTCTCGCCCTCTTTGATGATTAACTTGACACCCTCAAGAGACTTGGCAAGCGCAACAGGAGTATTCAGATCATTGCAAAGCGCTTCCAATGTCTGATCGTAGAGATCGTCCAAAGCCGTCACCAAAGAATCAGGCCCTTCCTGCGAAGCGTTGTCGGCTAGCTGATCGGCTTTCCGATACCGCTCGATGATCGCCTGCGCATCTCGCAAGCCTTGATCGGTGAAATTCATCGGCTTTCCGTAAATGCCTGAAATGAGGGCGTACCGGATCGCGAGAGGGTCGGCGCCCTTTGCGACGAGATCTCGCACCGTATAAAAGTTGCCGGCGCTCTTCGCCATTTTTTCGCCATTGACCTGCAAGAAGCGCGTATGAACCCAATGTCCGCTGAAGGGCTGCCCGGTCAAGGCTTCCGATTGCGCAATCTCGCACTCGTGATGGGGAAACATGTTGTCCTCTCCCCCGCTATGCAAGTCGATCGTATCGCCAAGATACTCCCTGGCCATCACCGAGCATTCGATATGCCACCCTGGGAAACCCCAACCGAACGGCGAATACCACTGCATCAGGTGCTTATCGTCCTTTTTCCACAGGGCAAAGTCGGCCGGAGCGCGCTTATTTTCGTCCTGGACTACGTCGCGCACAGCCTGACGCAAATTGTCCTGAGTGTTTCCGCTCAACTTGCCATATTCCGGAAAGCTCTCGACACTGTAATAAACCCCGCTCGGCGTTTCATAAGCATGTCCCTTGGCGATCAGTTCCTGAGCCGCCAAGATCTGCTGACGCACGTGCTGAGTCGCTTTGGGTCTGACCGTCGGCGGAAGGAGATTGAGGTTGCGCCAATCCTCCTCGAAGGTCCCAGTGTAAAACTCGGCAAGTTCCCAGACGTTATGGAAGCGTTCGCCCTCCTTGCTATGGAGCGCCTTTTCCATTCGGTCCTCGCCAGCAGCGTCCGCGACGTCGTCCTGGGTCAGGTGCCCCACGTCGGTGATGTTGTTGACAAAGGTCACTTTCCAACCGAGTGCCTGTGCAACCCGGACAATCAAATCAGCCGTCAAAAAGCTTCGAAAATTGCCGATGTGAGCGTAGCTGTAAACGGTGGGTCCGCAAGCATAGAATCGGAGGTGCCCCGGCTCCCGGGGTTGCAACTCCTTGACCTGCTTGGACATGGTGTCGTACAACCGGAACTTCTTATCGCCCATCGAAGGGAATAGGATACCGGGCGGCAGACTTCGGAGCAGGTCTATCGCGGCTTGAAGTTGAATTTGAAATTCTGGGTGCTTGCAATGGCTTGACCCTCGCGAGCCGCAGGATCCCATCGCCACTGCTTCAAGGCAGATAGAACCAGTTCATCCACCG